>NZ_JAQMUA010000118.1:0-22643 GCF_028330895.1 Kamptonema animale CS-326
ACTTTTTTCTCGCTAGGTTTTTCTTTCGATCCCAATTTGACACGACTCTGGCGATACAGTGCCATATCGTGCAGCATGGCAATATCGTTATCGTGAACCACGACTAATTTATTAGCACCTAAATCTGTCCCAGTGGGAATCCAGGCTGATAAATCCTCCTCATGCTCAATTTCGAGAAAACCTAAATTGAAAAAGAGAATTTTGCCTCGGTCTTCCATCTGCCGACCCTGTAAACCTTTCTGTGCCGTGTAAGGTTCTGGGATATCTGCTGTCACGCCTGCAATGCGTTTAAACCGCTTCAAAAGTAAAGGACAACTTACCCAAACCACAGGCTGACCAGGACAGAAAACAGGAAACCAAACCAGTGAAGCATATTCAAACTTTACAATTGCTTCGGTTGTCCCGCCATCAGAACGACCATCAACAGCTTCATGTCCATACCATGTTTGTTCTTCACCTGGTTCTCTATCTCTTAAATCTGCCCGAAATCGTCCCCGAATAGAACTGCCAGGTATGATTCCTGTCTGTGTAAATTGATCGCGGAAAATCAGGTTGAGATTACCTGTTTCTTCTCCTGCTGTTGCACCGACGTGCAAAGGAGCTAGAGTTTCAATAATACCGTAAGCTTTTTTGTACATTATTCAACTCCTTGAATATCAATTGGCAAACATAAGCCACATCCCAAATGTTTGAGGGGAAATCCCTCTTTTGGGAACCATTCATCGGGAAAATCCCACCAGGTTAAATTTAGGGGATGCTTAAAAACGTAAACGCTGCCTGCCGGAACTGCGTAGCGTCCCCGACTTAACCTTCCTTTTTGCTCTTTTTTGGGGTCATCGGACTCATGTAGTATTTCTACCTCTCCCTCTTTTTTCTTGGAACCGAGACGATAGCGGTAAGGTACTGCTTTATCTGTCAAAATTTTGAGTCCTTTTCGGGGAAAATCTGGATGGTAAGGATAACGGTAAGAAAGTTTATTTGACCCCCAAACTCCCGGTACAATTAGAGCAAAAGCGTGCTGAATTTTTTGGCTTAGTAGTCGATTAATTTTGTGATTTTCTGGAAGTGCGTGACTTTGAATCTCTACTAGATGTCCTTCACCTCCAAAACGATACCATCCATTAGGAAGCTCATAGTTAGAAAGATAGACGAGGCAGTATTCTTGATTCAATTGCACGGCATTTTCTAAAAATAGTCCATCTTTTTCAACAACGTGCCGCTCCTCGTTCTTGATTTTGGGATGCAGAAATGAGACAAAATCCCAAGGTGCTTTGGCGATCGCTTGATGTTCTTCCCGGTTTTCTCGCAGTTCATTTGCAGGCAAATTCCAGTTATCAATTAACTGCCAACTATACTCTGGTTTTAAGTCTTTATTCTGACGATGCCATTGATGTTGACCCAAGCACCATTTTTCATCATTGGATTCTACTGTCTCTTGTTTCTTAGGTTTTTTCACTAAAACCCATTCATCATCCTCTTCTTCTGAAATGACTTTATGCCAAGGAATCGGTATATAGAACTGTTTAGGTTTATCTTCTTTTGCCCAAAAAGGGCCAGCAACTACTAATTTATCGCGCAGAATTTTACGATCGACAAATTGAGATTCCCGATTAGCATTGAAAAACAATCCGGCGATGGCGGCGGTATCTGGTGGAAACTTACTACCCGATCGCCCTACTAAATTCTCTGGAGACAAAAATGCTCCTGCACTGCCATACATAAATCCCAAGGGGGAAACAGTAATTAAATATTGGAATTGCGACATAATTGCCACCCCACTTGTATAAGGTCATTAAGCCAATTCAGGATTGTGTCGCTGGTGTTTTTGCCTGCAATATCATCCCACAGACGGTCTTGTGTAAAAGTTTTTCCAGCATCGTTGAAATACAGGTCAAATAGGGCAAGGGCAATTGTTTTTTGAACAGAAAGACCTTCATTTTCTTTTTCTTTGAGGCGGATTGCATGACGGGATTTCAATTGCGCCCAATCGTTGTAAATATGAGTCCAGTTGGCTTGCTCCCCTGTATTACCATCGCGATCGCGATACTTAGTCAGAATATCTAGATAATCCCAAGGGCAAGTCCATTGCACGAATTGACCGCTATTAAAAACTACCCGAATTGTAATGCGATCGCGCCCTAAACTCTTTGCTCTTTTTTCCGCCTCCCGACAGTGTTGTAAAACGTCTCGTTGGGGAACTTGATGACCAGCCCAAATAAAACCGACACTAAAGGTCAAACGCCGATCGTTCTTCAGATTAAGCTCATCTTCAATGGTTTTTGTCAGGTCTTTCCACTGGTCTTTTAAATCTAATAACCAATTCAATATCTGGATAGGTTTAATTTTCTTAGGCTTTTCGTTTGCATTGTTTTCCTCACTGTAAAGCACTCCTAAAAAGTCATCGCCACCAGCATAAATAACGCGCCCTTTCCCTTGAGTAAATAAATCTTTTTTCTCCTCAAAATTCTTGCCCCATTTCCTCATTAACTCGGTAAATAACTTTAGATCGCGATCGCGCTGTTCTGGGTTATCCTGATGACGACTGGCAAGGTCTTGCAGCTTATCTCCAACCTTGTCGCCATCGCCCATAAACCAGCCAGTCCAATATCCAGCCTCACGGTAAATATCTTTGAACTCAGGGTCATCTTTTTTCTTTTTGAGTTTTTCCATCCCGATGTCATCAGCGATTTTGTCATAAGTGACTAAACGCTTCACCAATTCAGGAATACTCAGTTGCTCATTCGGTGCAATATATTTCCCAAAGTCATCAGGTTTATCATTCTCATATTGTCTCAACTGTGCCAGCGATAAACACGGTTTGCCGACCCGATAATCTGGATTATCCAGCAGCCAAGATAATCGGCGATAAAATAGTTCAAGTTCCTCTTTCTCTGCTTGGGTAAGCGATCGCCCTGGTTGATTATCTTTTTTACCTAATTGATGCCATGCGATCGCATCAGTTCCAGTCAAACTAGAACTTTCACCGCTCCAATTAACACCCACCCAATCACGTTTTAACTTGCGGGTTTCCAAGTCATCCATTGCTTTTTCTACAGACTCACCATATCCCCAAAAAATTTCCCAGGTATAGCTTCCCCAACGTTCCCATTCTCCTTTTTGTTTTCCTTTTTGGTCTTCTGTCTGCGACCAGCAATATTGGCATTTGGGAATACCTAAGTTATCTTCTATCCATTCGCGACAAATGGTGAGGATTTTTTGCCATTCTCCTAATAGGGTATTTTGCACATCATTGCGCTCAAATTTCCCCTTAATTAAAATCCGATTGGGCATTCCTTTCTGGATGTTCGCGCAACCAGGGGAAATCACCTCTAGTTCCAAAGACTCTGCTTTCTGTACCAACTTAAAACTCAAATAGGAAAGAATCAAGGAAGCCCCAAATAAATCTCTCAGTTTGCGAGATTTCTCAATGAACCCTTGAACTGGTGCAAAGCTGATAGCTGTATATTCAGACATAAAATTTAGTTGTGATAGAAGCTCAATTTATTTGGGCCCAAGCGGTAGCCTTCAAGATTTCTCACTGCCTGTGCCTTGTCCTATCACTGTATCAGCACAACCTCCCCCTAGTCTCTCAATTCACAATATTTATCGAATTATGTAACGAACTCTAAACGTATGTATAGATTAACTCTCAGTAATCTTACGCCAATTGTGCAAATATTGTCTTTAACTTGACAACTCCTGTCATTTCCCTTAAGCGAACATGACCAAAAAAGTCACTCCCCACCCCTATACAGAAAAGCTCGCATTGGATCGCCTCTTACTCCTAATCTCCACCCTGGTACAGTATCCCGGTGTTGGTTACTCAGATTCTGAATCAGTTAATGGCAATGCTTTACAACCTGTCCAACAGCGGTTACGGGAAGTCGCGGCGGCGATGGGAATTGAGTTTCCCGAAGGTTATCCCGCTATTCCGACGATACGTAAGGATATGGAAACTTTACGCCACTACGGGATTTTGGATAAGCGGATGTACCGCTGGGGCTATTATTTGGGTACGGGAGCCCTCAACCGGGAAGAATTGCAGTTAGCTTTTCACGCTTTAGGGTCGCAGGCTAAGTATCAAGGTAATCCCCAGGCGCGACGGATTTACGCTACTGTGGCTAAACGGTTGCGGGGGTTTGATTTGAAACTCAAAGGCGAGTTTTTCTATCCTGTCAGGCAACATCTTAACCGGGCGCTCGTTTATACTGACCCTGATGAGATGGCCGAACAGGGAGAATATCGCAATACCCTGTTTCATCAGTTGGATGTTGTGGAACAGGCGATTGTCCGGGGACAAGCAATTGAAGTGTGCCGCAATAGTGACCCTTACGGTAGAAAACGGGTCGGGATGATGCGAGTTTGGCCGTTGCAGTTGATTTATTACGATCGCGCCTGGTACTTGGTTTATGAATATTGCGAAAATGGGCTATTCGCCATCAGTCAAGTGAATAGATTTTCGGATTATTGTCAATTTATTTCTCTGCCCGTGCGGGGTTTGGCTGCCCAAGAACAAAGCCTGCAAAGGACGCATAAATTATTAGAAAATGGTTGGGGTTTGTATTTGGGTGAGGTGGAGGAACAGCAGGCAGAATTACAGGGAAATTTGTCTTTTGAAACTGTGAAAGTGCGATTTTTTGGCCCCGTGATGGCGTTTATTTTGGAGGGCGATCGCCGCCATCCCCGCCAAAAAATCCGTCCAGGTAAAAAGGATGCAGTAACGGGTGATTTTGCTTATGTAGACTATGAGGTGATGTTACCACCCAGAGCCCTGAAAGAGTTTATTTTGTGGGTGTTTAAACACGCAAATCATGCTCAAGTGCTTTCGCCCCCTAGTTTGGTGGAGCAACACCGAGACGCAATGAATGCTGCTGCGGCTAGGTATTTGTAACAGAATTTACCTCACAAAGGAATAAAAAACGAGAAGGCTTTTCAGGCGATCGATCTCATACCTTTCTCGTTTCCATTCAATTAGTTTCCCCAGCGAGTGGGGAGCAAGCCCGTGCTCGAATGGTCGAGTTAGGACTTGGGACGTTTCCATTCAATTAGTTTCCCCAGCGAGTGGGGAGAGTTCGCCGCAGAGCCTATATCCACAAAGGGATTCAGACATCAAATCGACGCACCTAGTTTTTCATCATAACAGAACTAACAAAACTTGCAAAATAACGAGCCTTAAAGCCAGTCCTAGTAAGGCATCGACGCACGTTAACTAAACAATCAGCCTTTCAGGAATCGTTTTAGGTGTGTCGATTCAGTATTAAACCAACTCCATTAAGCATTAGAAAGCTTATTTTGCAAGGCTTTGACTGATTCTCAACTTAACGAGATATCAGCGATCGCTCAACCTACGCAGCTTAAATATTTTGGTCTGTTCCCCAAAATCTCAGTTACTTCAGCGCTGAGTTTCAAAAAAACACTTAGCTAACCAAGACAAGATTTGTTGATGGTGGTTATAATGTTTTCGTGAACCTAAGCGAGAGCTATTTCTTCGGGAGGTTCACGAAAAACGCTAGAACCTTGAAAAATCAATAATTTCCACGCTTGAAATCGCTTATTTATTGCTAATTAATTGCAATAAGAGCGGCTAAAATGAAGGTAAATTTGAGGTTCACGAAAAGTGCCTCTGGAAGCTAAGCCTAGTCTGAACTCCAGGCGGCGCTCTTTCCCACTCGTTGGGAAAACTAATTGAATGGAAACGATTAAAGTTGATATTCGTGTTGATTGGTGGTTGAGTACTTTCCCACTCGTTGGGAAAACTAATTGAATGGAAACCCCTTTTGAGGATTTCTCCACCCTGAAAATCTATCCCGACTTTCCCACTCGTTGGGAAAACTAATTGAATGGAAACCTGGCTTCGCTGATTTTTATGCGATCACCAACTTTAAAAACTTTTCCACTCGTTGGGAAAACTAGTTGAATGGAAACTTGTATTTGGGGTCAAGAAAATCAGCTATGTCGATACTTTCCCACTCGTTGGGAAAACTAATTGAATGGAAACACGACTTCCTGCACGTTCGGATCGGGCGCTGCGAACTTTCCCACTTGTTGGGAAAACTAATTGAATGGAAACGCTAAGACAAAATTAGTGGAAGTTTTCTATTAATGTGAGAGTTGGAGGGAAACTCTAAATAACTCTTGACCAAAGAGTAGATTTCGAGTAATCTAACTTTGGGGGGCACCTCTACCGCATAGAATAGCTGTCCCCAGCCTGACACTCTAGCAGTAAAGGCATTCCCCCAGCCGAAGGGTTACGGCAAATTGGTTTGTCATTACCTAGAAATAGGTAGTTAAGACAAACTTAGTCGAAGTCTTCTATTAATGCGGAAATCGAAAAGGCTTCGACTTCCACTCGACTCCGCTCCGCAAATAAAAATTAAAAAATCAGAGCCGTCCGTAGCGAAAAAAGCTCTAACTCTTCAACCTTTGAAAAACTCCAAAGACACCTTTTTAAAACTCAAGCTTGTGCAACAAACTTAGTTGCCAACAATTAATAAGCACAAAAAAAAGCCCCTTGTTAGGGGCAAAATAGCGTAATCCTTAGAGAACTGGGCCTAGAGCTAGTCGCGACGGAGAGCGGCCAGGTTGACCTCTGTTGTGGAGGTAATGTTAAGAAATATTTCGCCAACAGTATCAGCATCGCTTACACCGCAGAAATTGGCGATCGCGCGATCGCTGAGGTAAAAGTCTGGAATGCGATCGAGCCCAGCGACAAGGACTAAGGGCAGAATTGGTGGATTCTATTCTCAATGCTCCCAAAATAGGTTAATGTGACAATTACGCTCAAGCCAGCCGTTGATCAACGATGTAGCGCATCTTGACGCAAGATCGTTTCTGGAAGCAAATCTGGCAATATCTGGGGCCATTCTCAGGAGTTGCCTTGTTTGGGCTTGAAATTTGTTTAAGTCCCGTGAAGCGTTTATATCTACCGGATGGGGATTTCTGTGTGGATCACATTAGTTGAGTCCAAAATTTTGGAAAATTTGGATGAGAATTAGGCAATTATTAGGCAAGAAGTTAGGCTCAAAGCCTAGACTCCTCATCGAGCAATTGTTCTTGTTGGGTCTGCAAAACCTCCACCCCCAGTTCAAATCTGGGTGCCGCCTTTATATGTTTACAGTAACAAATTATTTGTCACTGATAGAGGATGTTATTGTGCCGATTTAGTTAGATGTGATTTATGGGCAGTTGCGTGAGAAAGTGAAGGGGTAGAGTGCGATCGCGCCAAATGGTAGAGTTTGATTTGGAGAGTGCGATCACATCTTTTTTGATCTCAGTCTCTAATTCCTGTAGGGTTAAAAATTTAACAGAAGTTAAGTAGTTCTCATAGATGCTAGGTCACTACATAACCTCCCACACTTTTAATCAATTAAGTAGAGAACCATTTATCCCTGCGTGCAATTTCTCCTACCTTAACTATTTTCGAGGCAACAATATCTTTACATTTAGCTTCAGCAGCGGCTACCAAAAATCCAGGATAGCGATCTGGTTGTCTCGCAATCTGTTTCGCAATATCATCAGGCATAGAATCTGCGGGTACTGTACGGATAAATTTATGAAAAGCAAAGCGCTCCGATACTACACCCTTGAGATAGCTTTGTGAGATTACATCAAGAGCCGACTCCCAACTTATTTTACATTCACCCAGTAATTCAATTGCTACACCTTGCCAATATTGCAGCACTTTAAGGTCAGATATATTATATCCATTAAGATACTTTGAATATAGGTCTTTTGGATTTTTTGAGCGAATGCCTAGCAAGGTTACTGTTCTAGCATTCAATGATTCTGGCAGCAAGTTAACATCAAATGTAATAAAACGATGGCTTGATTGTGTCCATGAAACAGACTCTTCTACAGAGCTATATAAATATCGCCAATTATCACTAGATAATTTTTCTAGGAAGCTATCAATCAAGCCAGTAAGTCGTTCTACGGTTTTCTTACTACCCCAAGTTATTAAAAGCAAAACAGCAAACATCCTGTCCATTACATCGTCTGTTTGCTTAAATAACTTTTCCCAATAGGATACCGTACCCGATCTAAGTCTGGCATAACGTGCGCGTCTACAGAGTGATACAGAATGGTCAAATAAGACCGGAAAATCTGTGCAAGTTTCACTTTGAGACTTGATTCCACTAGCAATATTAGCAAGACGAAAAAAAGCCCACTGCTCCCCATATAAAGAACGAGCTTTCTCAACTAAATTATCCCAAGGTTTTATTTCAGTTGCCCACTCAAAAGCAGTGTGCTGTGATTCTTTATCTACAGCATCTAGAATTTTATACAAATTATCCCTTAAAGCAAAAGTTGGTGTGATTGTAATTTGTTCCCTCGTGAGAGAACTAACAGATACCACTCTGTTGCCTGTATAAATCTCATCCTGCTCCCATATCTGAGACAAAGATACTGGATAAGCAGCTCTCAAAGCTAGAGCATATCGCCTTACGTCCATAGCACGAATGAATAACTCTAAGATAGATTTGGGATGCGGTTGATTATCAGTTATAACGTCTCCTATTAAAATTGATTCCACAGCGATTTTGAAAGTTTCTTCGGTCATTTCTAAGTAATCAAATCGTCGTGATTTGAAAATAATTTCAATGCGTAGTGGGTTACTAATTTCATCAGAGAGGACTGTGCTTAGCTCAGTTATTGATAGCTTTGATAAACTGCCGAAGTAAAGTCCATATTCAAGCCAGCGTGTGCGTTCGCCATTCTTTTGGGCAAGAACAGCTCCAAGCCATAATTTGTCAACTTCATCACGAGACGCATTTGCCTTAACTAAATCAATTACATCTAAAGCATAATCCTTCGGAGGAGAATCTCCTAGTATGGCAAAACAGCGAGTTATAAGTTCATTTTGACCACAATCTTTTGGTAGTACCAGTGGATTGCCTGAACTAAGTCGGCGACTATTAGAAGTCAACAAGTATCGCAATCCTATAGCGTCCAGAATTAGTTCTATAACTCGACGGACAGACTTGGGATGTTGGTTGAAAACCCAGTCTGAAAGTAACATAGCTGCCAAGAGCCTTGGATAGCTGATAAGGGAATATCCCTCTTGTGCAATAAGTTCTTCCAAGCGGTCAATTAAATCTGCAAGTTCTCCTTTGCTGTAGCATCCAGCATAAAACCTTGTAACATTTAGCCAATAAAAATCACGTGCTATTGCATCAAAACGATCTGGTTTTGTTCCTGGCTTTTCATTTCCAGGTGGAGATGGTGGAGCAGTAACGTAGAGGTGCTTTGCAGCAAAATACTCCCGAAGAGGTTGAACCTCAAACTCGTAAGTACCTTCTACACGAGATACTAAGGCACCCACACGCTCAACCATGCAAACCAATAAATTATCCACCAAAGATTCTTGATAACCTTCATTAGTAAGATAATCTGCTAGCAAAGTGCGAAATCTTTCCTGGGTGATACGACCACTACCGTTCTCTTCTTCAGCTTCTACATGGAGAATCCATGCTAGGTACCTATTGATATCAATCAGTAAATCTCGATGATTGCTGACTACAGCATTCTTTTCTGCCTCCCGATCAAAGTAGAGTTCTATATAGCTATCGTAAAGTGCAGTACGTTTATCAGGCAAGGAGGCTGTTTTTCTACGGATGAGGCTAAATAGTATTGTTAACTGCATCGGATTTCTAGCTAGATCTCGCAAATGAGGCTGGTCTAGCTTCTCCTGAAGAACTTTTTTTACATCTCTGATCTGCTGATTATCTAGCTTTCTAGCATTCATCCACTTTTGAGCATATTCATCAATTAGAGGACGAGTAACTGGACCTAGATGGTAGTGAAGAAATTTATCTTCTGGAAAAACTGGTGAATTTGCAAATGCTGCTGGACGGCTAGTTACTATAACTTGGAGGGATGCAGCATTGGAATTAAGACGATTAATCCCTTTAACAATCTCTTGTACTACTTCCCTTCTATTTTCTATGTCAGCAACCTCATCAAGTCCATCAAAAACAAGGAGAACAGAACTTAGTTTTGCTACAGCGTGCAAATCAGCTACTTCAAACTCAAAACCCCCCGAATCATTTTCTACCTGAGCAGCAAGAAAAGATTCTAGAGATTTATGCCATTTTGGATGTGGTTCATCATATTTATCAGGCGAAAAGGGATTTTGTTTTGCAAGCCATGCGGCTAAATCTCGAAGATCAACTCTAAATGGTAAACGAACCGCTGAAGATTTATGTTCTTTTGGCAATTTGTCAAAGGCTTCATTTTCCCTATACTGTTCTGGAATAAGTTGCTCTACCTGCTCCTTACCAAGAATTTGCATACGGTGTACCTGACAAATGTACTGGGTTATCGTAGACTTTCCTTGTCCAGGTGCACCTTCAATTACTACATACGGGATATTTTTCTGGACAACTGGATGAAGCAACATAGCTGCTGAGCCTACAATAAGTTGCTCGTCTCTACCCGTATAAAAATCAAGACCTGTGTCAAGTGGTAAAGATATATCTCCAGAAACAATAAGTTTTGTATTAGCCTGACGACATTGTAAAATATCACGAGCAATATACCGATGAATGGTTTGATAAAAATAAGCGAGCTTTTTAGTAGGTGCGCTATTTGGTGATAGAACTGGAACATCTATAAATAGATCAAAAAGTCGGTTGTCAAGCTCAACTTGCTTAAATTTAACTTTTTGATCTATATCAAATTGATGTGTAACATAAGCTCGAATTGCTGAAGCTCTTCTCTCCTTATTTTCTGATAGTCCCACCTCAATTACAGACCTAATTAAATCTGAACCAGTCATCAACGCAGGGTATACCCACTTGAGATCCCAGGCATTATCTAACCGACGACTTAAATCGTCTCGCCACCAACACTGTGCTGGAACACCAAGTTCAGTTTTAAATATTTGATTTACTTGATCAATTGAGCCTGAATCAGGGTGTGCAGTTCCTTTGATGTTGGTAAGTAAGATATACTGCTTTGCACCTTTTGGAATTTGTTTTTTGAGTTTTGCTGCTTCACCCTTTTCACCCTTTAAAGTTTCTGTCAGCCATTTGTGAGGATCAGTCTCTGCTTGGGGTTGCCTTACAAATTTAACTTGGTACATTATGAAACTGCGCTCTTCATCGTCACTGAAATAACTCAGTGCATCTCTCCCACCGTCTGGCTGTGCAACTGGAAAACATTGGAGATTAGAAAACTCTTTAGCTAGTAATGCTTGGCAGAACTGTTGAAACGTTTCTGGATCTAGATTTTCAAAGGGATAATCCATCTGTTTTCCTCAATAGGACTTGTTGTGCAAACAGACAAAACCTCTTTTTCCAGAGATTTAGAGATAAGCCTTCACATAACTGAGGCTGCTTCTGTTAATGTATCTTACACTGCCACTCTATCTTGTGACAAGGCGACTCTGCATAACACGCCCAACGCGCGATCGCACCTCCCAATCCCAGCATCTTACCCAACTCAGTCAGCGTTAACTCATTGGCCCGTCGAAACCGCCCCAAAAAATGACTTAAACTCTCACCCTCCAACGGTTACACCCGAAACACCCAGTCGCCTCCCCCAAAGCCTTCAGCATCGCCTTACTAAAAAGATTAGAAGCCACAGGTAACAACTGCAAAACCTTCTTTTCCTAAACCTCCACCGTCCGCTTAAACTCCTCCCCCGATAACTTACCAAACCGATGACTTGACCGAAAGCGATTATAAACTTGCTCATCCTGCTTAATCACGGCATCTAAGCGATCGCTTCCCCAAAATCACCAGCATTTCCAACTTATCAAAAATATCCCGCACCTCAGCAAAGGTCTTAGGTTTAAACCGTTCTGCCTCATCAATAATCAGCATTTCCACGCCGCACCCCTTGATCACCCGCATGGTGCGATCGCGAATCTCGGCGATCATTCCCTTCACCACTTGATACTTCAAAAGCTCAAGAATCACCCCCCATAGTTTTGCCCGTCCTCGACTCGCCCACAACTCGCCCCGACTGCCGAGACTGTCGCTTTCCTTCCAAATTGGGTAGATATCGCTTCAACTGGTAGAGTTTGATCGGGAAAGGGCGATCGCATTCAGGAAGCGATCGCACTCTATAAAAATTAGTCAAGATTTAGGCAAGTCACAGCCTAACCCAACCCAACACCAACTCTAATTCTTAATCTTCTCCACATACCCCCACAAACTGTAATCGCGACTCAGCCATCCCCGAAAAAACGCCATTTGACTCGGATCTTCTTGCACCCGTTTATAACGGTAAATAATCCGCTCGTTGATCATCTGAAAAGCTGTATTCTTATTATTAGCAGAAGCTAAAGCTTTCATCGTGCGAGCGTCAAAAACGCCACTCTGCGGAAGTCCCAAAGCTTGTTGTAGAAATGTCACAGAGTTAGATATCCCGAAATTCACCGCCGTATCGAACATCACGATCGCCAGTGCAGGGTGCATACTCGCCGCACGGCTATTATTCCAATAACTCTGATAAATTTCTAAAAGTTCAGATTCCGAAATCCTGGCTACATCTAGAGGTGGGAGTCCCCGACTGTAGCGGTAAGCGTCGTACTCCGTTTGCAAAATACCTCTGTAAGTCCTTCCCCCCTTATCCGCCGGATGGTTGCTGAAGCCGCCCTCGAAATATAAAGTGAAGTACAGAGCAGCATCAAAGATCCGTCGCTGATATTGCCCTGTCTGCTGTTGTGCTAGACTATTGGTAGCGAAGGGCAAGGGCAGTGCTAAGGTGAGTAAAAATATACCCAAGAGCAAATTGGGTTTGAGGTTAATCTTCCGTTTCCGCTGTGTCAGTTGCTTGCCAGTCATAAATTCATTGCATAGTGGCGACAGTTTCCTTGTCATCATTGGGTTGTCGCCTCAAAAGCTGTTAGGGTGCAAAATACCATAGACTTTAATATTGATAGCACAAACAGGCTGCCCGATGAATTCCAATCCTATTAACCCGTCTCAGGAAACCAAACCAGAGGATGCTCAAGCGCTGACTCAAGCTGCGGAAGTATATTACGCTCAGGGGAAGTTAACAGAAGCGATCGCATTTTGTCGCCGAGCTCTGGAGGCGAAGCCGGATTGGGCACCCGCCTATGTGACAATGGGAAATGTCCAGCAGGCTCAAGGTCAAATTGAAGAGGCGATTCGCTTCTACGCGGAGGCTCTGGCGTTCAATCCCGACTATGCTGAAGCTTACGCTAATTTGGGCAGTATGCTTTACAAGCAAAGGCGTTTTGTCGAAGCGATCGTCAACTACGAAAAAGCGATCGCCCTCAAACCAGATTTAGCCGCCGCCTACTGGAATCTCGGTAATGCTTTGAAGCAGCAAGGGAAGGTAGAAGAAGCTAAATCTTATGAGCAAAAAGCCATTAAAATTAATCCGCAACTGGGCGGCGTAGAATTTTACTTAGATCGAGGCGATGAACTAGCAAATCAAGGCAAACTTAGCGAAGCTGTCGCTGCTTGGAAACGCGCGATTACGATTAAACCTGACTCGGTAGATGCTTACTGTCAAATAGGGATAGTTCTCCGATATCAAGGCAAATTAAAGGAAGCAATTCCTTACCTGCAAAAAGCCTTAGAAATTAAACCAGATTTTGCCATCGCTCATCAGCACTTGTGCGGCATCCTCCGAGATGCAACTAATTTAGAAGCAGCCCGTCAAGCTGTTAGCAAATATAGTGAAATGTGCGGCGAAATGGACAAAATAATGACCGCCATTTACTATATTAGCACTTATCAGGTATCGGGATTAAATCAAATTGCTAAAGATAGATTTTTAGAGCTAGAGTCTTATCTCTACCAATTCAATAATTTTAGCAATGTTGAAATCAAAGCTCTCTATGCCAATCTTTTATTTAGCACCCCTTACTTGCGAGATGATTTAGAGGCTAATTCTAACTTTTATCGCCTAATTTCTAAACAATATATCGAGCAAGTTGTCAAGCCAAATCACCCTCAAATTTCCCAGCCTAGTTTTCAGCAGAGAACCAATGAAAGTAAGTTGAAAATTGGTTTTATCTCGAATCACTTCAATCGCCATTCCGTCGGCTGGTGCAGTGCTGACATCATCCGTGAATTATGCAAGCTCACGCCTGATGTTTATTTATATGCAACAGAAAGACTTGATAAGGACGATCATACCCAAAATTTTGTTGAGAGTGTAGCCAAATTAAGTTATCCTAAAACCTTCCCTAATGGACTTGCTAATGCTGGAGAAATTATCAAGGAAATTCAGCAAGACCAAGTGGATATACTGGTAGATTTAGATTCTCTGAGCGTTCCCATTCACTGCGATATTTTATATCGAAAACCCGCCCCAGTTTGTATTTCTTGGTTAGGCTTTGAAGCTCCCTACATATCTAGTACAAATTACTTCCTTTGCGATTGGCACACTCACCCAGACGGGAGAGAAAAATATTACCAAGAACAACTAATTAGAATGCCAGATTCCTTTGCGGCTGTTGGAGGTTTTAAAAGGTTAGTCGCGGATACAATTGATTTAAGAAAGTCGCATCGAATTGGATTAGAGCAAGTAGTTTATCTCTGCGTTGCTCCCGGTAGAAAATTTAACCGCGAGTTGGTGAAAGCACAGGTTGCCATTCTCAAACAAGTGCCAAATAGTATTTTGATTCACAAAGCCATAGGCGATATCGAAGTATTCCAATCAGCTTATCATCAAGCTTGCGAAGCTGAGGGAATTGGGAAACACCGAATCAAATTTTTGCCACGAGTTCCTACGGAGGAAGAACACAGGTTAATATATTTACTAGCTGATGTTTTTCTAGATTCTTATCCTTACAATGGTGGGACTCATACTTTAGAAGCATTGTGGTTTAATTTGCCTGTGGTGACGCGGGTAGGCGAACAATTTTTATCGAGGATGGGCTATTCATTTATGCAGGCTTTGAAGATGGAGACAGGTGTTTCTTGGAGTTGGGAAGAGTACACAGAATGGGGTGTAAAATTAGGTAATAATCTGGATTTAAGAAACGCAGTTAAAGAACAGTTGAGGGAGTCGAAGAAACCGCAAAGTTTAGCACCATTATGGAATCCGAATAAGTTTGCTCAAGATATGTATAGGGTGTTTGAAAAATTGTTAGCGAAAGCTAAGTAGAAACAGATGCGTAGATGCGTAGGGTGGGCGCTCGCCGCTAAAAAATTGTAACTTATAGTTATAGATAGTTATCGGCTAGATGGGTAGGGTGGGCGCTCGCCGCCAAAAAATTGTAACTTACGGTGATAGATAGTTATCGGCGAGCGCCCACCTTACAGTTAACAGTTAACAATTAACAATTAACAACTACCAATGTTAAATTCCACACTACCAACTATCAAATTTCTGAAGCAACCAACTTCTAAAGAGTGGGTCGAACAAGCGATCGCGAACTTAGATATAATTCTACTAGACCATTCCCACTGCGAACGCAAAGCGGCGGGTGTAGCGCTAAATTTAATGTTTCGCTACCCTGCTCACACAAAATTAGTGCGGATGCTTACTGCCATCGCCCGCGAAGAATTAGAGCATTTCGAGCAGGTAAATCAATGGTTAGAGCGTCGCGGGATTCCCTTGGGCCAATTGTCAGCACCTCCCTATGCTGCTGGTTTAACAGCTAAAATTCGCAGGGAAGAACCAGAGAGGTTATTGGATTCTTTGCTAGTTTCTGGTTTAATAGAAGCACGGAGCCATGAAAGGCTCGGATTGCTAGCAAATTGCTGTCAGGATGCAGAATTAGCAAAATTTTATCGGGGTTTGATGGCTTCAGAGGCGCGTCACTACGGTGTATATTGGGTTTTAGCAACTACTTATTTTGATATCGAAATTGTGACGGCTAGGCTTGAGAGTTTAGCATCTATTGAGAGCGAAATGCTGGCAACTTTGTACTCGGAACCAAGAATTCACAGCTAGAGGTAAGAAACAAGTGAAGATCGAATATAAAGACTTTTTAATTCGTACCTGGGAACAACGAGATCGGGCTTCAGCTTTTCACTTAATTAAGGATATTTTAGCAGAATACGGCTTGACTTGCGAACCCTATGGCGCGGATCGAGATGTCTATGAGGTGGAAATATTTTATCATGCTGTCGGTGGAGAATTCTGGGTAATTGAACAAGAGGAGCGGTTAGTGGGGACGGCAGCTTACTATCCGATTAAAAGAGGGAATAATGCTGTAGAAATTCGCAAAATGTATCTTTTACCAGAGGCGAGGGGGTACGGGTTGGGGAGATTTTTACTGGGAAAGTTGGAGAGTGCGATCGCAGAGCGTGGTTTTAAAGAAATTTGGATTGAAACGGCTAGCGTGCTAAAGGAAGCAGTGAAGTTGTATGAGAGTAGTGGGTACGAACCGACTACGGGGGTGGAGACGAAAAGGTGCGATCGCGTTTATGTGAAAAGGGATTTTTTACCGAATGGCTAATTGCTAATTGCTAATTGCTAATTGCTAATGGCTAGGCGTGTACCTCACTTGCTTTACAAGTTCCCTCGCGGGGTGGGGGCGGGTTTATTTTACCTGTCTGCACGCTTTTAAGCTATTGGCAAACCCGCCCCTACAGGTTGTTGAAAATGGCGATCTTCGGTGTATTTAACCGGAATTAAATTATAGTTAGCTACGAGCAATGCCTTCATTGCGTGCTGCTAATTGCACGGCACCGGCAACAGCATTCACTACTCGCTTGTCAAATACAGAGGGGATAATGTGTTCTTTGTCAAGGTCGGAAGGCAGGACTAAAGATGCGATCGCCTGAGCAGCTTCTAAATACATTGTCGTAGTAATAGTAGAAGCGCGACAGTCTAAAGCTCCGCGAAATACACCAGGAAATGCTAAAACATTGTTAATTTGATTGGGGTAATCGCTGCGTCCAGTTGCCATTACTGCTACGTCATTAGCGACGAATTCTGGCTGGATTTCAGGAATAGGATTGGCCATTGCAAACACGATCCGATCTTTTGCCATTGAACGTACCATTTCTGGGGTAAGAACTCCAGGGGCACTTACGCCTAAAAACACATCAGCACCGATGATTGCACCTGCTAAAGAACCCGATTTTTCCACAGCAAATTCTAGCTTTTCGGCGTTTAAATCAGTGCGGTTTTTGGAGAGGATGCCTTTAGAGTCACACATAACAATTGTTTTAGCTCCTGCTTTTCGCAGCAGACGTGCGATCGCGACTCCGGCAGCACCGGCACCGTTAATCACGATCCGAATTTGATCCATTGATTTATTGACGATTTTTAAGGCGTTGATTAAGGCTGCTAAACTAACAATTGCCGTGCCGTGTTGGTCGTCGTGAAATACGGGAATATCTAAAGTTTCTCGCAGTTTAGCTTCGATTTCAAAGCAGCGAGGTGCGGCAATATCTTCGAGGTTAACGCCGCCAAAAACTGGGGCAATATTCTGGACTGTGCGGATAATTTCGTCAGTATCTTGGGTGGCCAAACAGATCGGAAATGCGTCAATCCCAGCAAATTCTTTAAATAGCATGGCTTTGCCTTCCATGACTGGCATGGCGGCGGCGGGGCCGAGGTTGCCTAACCCTAAAACGGCGCTGCCGTCAGTGACGATCGCCACCGTATTTTGTTTGATGGTAAGGTTGTAAACTTGTTCGGGATCTTGCGCGATCGCATTACAAATCCGACCCACCCCCGGCGTGTAAGCCATCGCTAGATCCGATTGGGATTTGAGAGGGATTTTGCTGCCAATGGTGATTTTGCCGCCGCGATGAAGGTTGAAGGTGCGATCGTAGATATTGAGCACTTTGATATCTGGTAGCGCTTTGACGGCATCTACAATTTTCTCATTATGTTCCGTGCTAAAGGCATCAACGGTAATTTCGCGGATGGAATTGTACCGATTTTGCTCAATTAAGTCGATTTGACCCAAGTTACCGCCTACAGATGCGATCGCCTGCGTCACGCCAGCCAACATCCCGGCGCGGTTGGGAAGTTCAATCCGAATCGTTAAACTAAAGCTGGGGTTGGGTGTTAGTGCTACCATAATGCCTGAATTTGGGATTTTTTGATTTCAAATTTTAGATTTTAGATTGAATTGTCAATTCCAAATCTAAAATTAACCTTAGCCTAGAGTAATGAAATACTTGAGATTGTAACCAGTCGCACAAAATAGTGCAGAGGCAGCTATGCCAAGTCTCCATACAGAAATTGAAATTTATGCTTCCAGGCAAAAGGTTTGGCGGGTGCTGTTTGACAAGAAAAATTGGGATAAATGGAATAGTTTTTTATTTGACCGCGATCCCTCTATGCCGTTTAGGCATGGCCAAGAGGTAATGTTGTCGCTATTGCGGAATTATGCGGAGGAAGAGACAGAATTTCAACCTTTGGTGACATTGGTGCAGCCAGATGTCTGTTTGGGATGGGTGTCTGTAATTCCTGGCTTTCGCAGTGAAAATATGTTTGAGTTGGAAGAGATTGGTATTGGTAGGACGAGATATACTCACCGGGAAAATTTTTCGGGGTTATTAACTCGTATATTTTTGCCTTTTATTCGAGAGGATGAACAGCGAGGAATGGAACGGATGGCAAGGGAGTTAAAACGGTATGTCGAGCAAGTTTAAGGTAGGAATAATTTAATAACAATTCTCCAACTTATGCAACTGTAGAAGTAGGAGGGAGGAGGCAGGAGGCTGAAGGCAGAAGGCAGAAGGCAGAAGGCAGAAGGCAAAAACTAGGATGAGCTTGTAATACCAATTATTCCAAAAAGTTAGGCGACATTTTACCTAAAGAATTGTAGGTAAACTGTTAGGATTGATTCAGAAAATAATCTCAATGCGATCTTGAATAGCTACCTGGAGAGTATCTTTAAATTTCCTGCATGGCTGATGAAAAGCTGCAATATCTTTCTTGATAGATGCAATGATATTTGTCACCATCTCCTCTTGCCTGGGAACTTCAATCATAAAGGCATAGCGATTATCTTTCAAGCTAGTATATCCTTCCATTTCGATCGGAAAATTTTGGGGAAGTTCTGGCAAGAATTTCAGTGCATAACCTTGCCATTCAGGTAATGTTTGACCATAAATATTAATATTTTTTGCCCATTGACTTTTAGATAACTTGTCTAGGCTAGAGGTCTCTTTTACTTCTAGTAACAACAGACTATAATTCGGGATAAATAGTGTCCGTCGCTCTACTAAAGGAAGAAAATAATTAGTTTTACCATAAACATCAAGTGTTTTGCCTTCGGTGTCGCTATAGTGGCTAATCCAACCACAAAAACGATCGTTAGCATTTCGGTTAATGATTCGCATCCAGATGTCAAAAACATCGACTTTTGAGCAGTATGGATCGCCGCGAAATTGATAATTTAGTAAGTTCTTTAGTTCGGGATTTGAGGGGGAATTGTGACTGCAAATAAGATCGATCAGATGGCGCATATCGTTATTTATTAGTACCATTAAATTATGTATGTTACTAATGCAAAAGTGGGAACCTGACCACGCAGCACCATGATAAAAATCTCTTTGCCAGATTTCAAGAACATCTACGAATTTATCTAAGGTCAAATTGAGGCGATTAATCAAGGTATAGATCCCGAAAATCTGTCGCAGAATCTCATCATTCACAGGACTGTTTTCAATGATGTATTCTTCCAAATTTTGGATGATAAATGCTAGAAACTTCGTAAATAATTTAAACATAATCTAAATATTTTTCTGTAAAATAGTTGGCTTAAATTAGCAACATTTTAGATTCTTATTTCTATTTATAAGTTGAGATTTAATCGCAACTGCTTTGAGGGTAAGCTTAATAAAGCAAAAAGTGAGCTTGGGTGTGGTAAGCTGTTGTTCATATAAGTCTGGGAGGAGAATTGAGAAATGTCTAAAAGTTTAAGAAATTTATCTTTAAGTTTAACCATGCTTCTGGCTTTACTATCCGTGAATGCCAGAAGTGTTTTAGCTTTCTGCGGTTTCTTTGTCGCCAAAGTCGATGCACAGCTATTCAACAACCGTTCTGAAGTTGCGATCGCACATCGAAATAACGACACTACTTATAGTCTAGCCTTTGACTACAAAGGAGATCCCAAAGAATTTGCTCTGGTTTTGCCAGTGCCAATAGTCCTGAAAAAGCAAGATGTCAAAGTCATAGATGCTAAACTATTTCAACGCTTAGATGATTTTACCGCACCTCGCCTAGTTCGATATCAAGATTTCCGACAGAATGCACCCGCTGGAGCCCCCAGAAGCGAAGCTGAAACCAAAAGAGATCGGGCACCCGTAACAGTTGTTGAACGCTTTACTGTCGGGGAGTATGACGTTGTGATTCTGAGTGCAACTGAGTCCAATGCTTTAGAAACTTGGCTCAGGCAAAATAAGTATAGACTTCCTAATAATGCTGCTCGTTATCTCCAACCCTATATCGACCAAAAACTTTACTTTTTTGTCGTTCGGATCAATTTTAAAGAACAGCAACGACTCGGCTTTCAAAACTTGCGGCCATTACAATTTACAGTAGCAAATTCTAACCAAATTATGCTACCGTTCCAGTTAGGAAAAATTAACTCCGAAGGCACTCAAGATATTATTGTTTACTTTCTGAGCGACAAAGGTAGAGTTGAAGCCAGGAATTACACTAATGTAATGATTCCCAGTAACTTTGCCGTCCCTGAAGAGATAGAATCCAAATTTGGGGAATTTTATAAAGGTTTACTGACGACCACTATTAAAGCAGTTGGTCGTGAAGCTGTAGTAACAGAATATGCTTGGGATACAGGTTCCTGCGATCCTTGTAGTACATCACCTTTAAATGCCCAAGAGTTAAAAGAATTGGGGATGAACCAGGAACGAGCTTTCATTACTCGATTGCATCTTCAATATACCAAGGATACTTATAACCGAGATTTGGAATTTCGCTTAACTGCCGATACCAGAACTTATCAGGGTCGATATATCTTGACTCCAAAAGCAGCTTTAGCAGCAGATGCACAAGCTAACAAAGCTCAGGTACAAGCACCCTATGGTAAACCGCTATCCACTTTTCGACTACAACCTTTGTTTGAAAAGTATCAGCGATAATAGTTAATTGCTAATTACTTATTATTGATAGTAGTTAGCGATTAGCCGTTAAAATTTAAACATCAGCCATTTCATATTCAAAAGGGATGGAGAAGAATTTGCAGGCCATATACTCTGGGGGAAATTTCCCTGTGTCTTTTGTATCCCTGGGTTGCTGTCCCTGATTTTCAGATGGATTTAGGCAAATTGCTAATATTCCTACTCCTGCCATGAGTGTAGCAACTCGGTTCACAAGGCTATCGATTTCTTCGATTAGTTCCTCTGCAACCCCAAGGGAGGGGGCGACAATAAAAAAGGTTTTGACTCCATCGGGGCTGGGGGCAAAACCTAGAATACACTCATTTAATAGGACTTGTGCTGAAAGACTCAAAGAGTCGTGGAAGCGATTGATTAAGGTGCGGTATAAGGATTCGCTTAGGGCGCGATCGCCAAAAATAGGTTGATACAACATCGTAGAATTCCTCAAGTGTGGCTAATTGGAGGTTATAAAATATATTAACACTTTTTAATGTAATTTATTTCTCGAAAGTGCTGTGTGATAGGAGTCTTGACAGATTGTGACAATCATGAGATAAGCGAGCGATTGCGATCAACTCTTAAGTGTGATATGGGTTAACACCATTAGCGATCGGCATCACTCATAACTATATTTACAGAAGATTTACGCAACTTGACCATAATTGTTTGCCACCCCCTTCTCAGCAGTATATCTACCACCTAGAAGGCGGGTTCAGTAAGAAGGCATAAGGAGTTTAGATTTGGGAATCAATCATCATCCCAAATCCCAAATTGAAAATCTAAAATCAAATGACTTAGTATCCGTTACAATCCTATACAGATCCCGAACAGAACCAAGTCCGATGATTGAAACCCTGCAAACCCAACTTTACGAAATAGCACAATTTGCTAACGCCTTAGTTAAAACTCAACTGACACATATTAGCAGCGTCAGCATCGGAGTCATATTTCTTGCAGGATTGCTCACCAGCTTAACCCCCTGTATGCTTTCCATGTTACCGATTACCATTGGCTACATCGGCGGATATGAAGCTAAAAGCCGCATTCAAGCTGCCGCCCAGTCTACTTGGTTTTCCTTGGGATTAGCAACAACCCTTGCAGCTTTAGGTATCTTAGCATCATTTGCTGGGAAAGTCTACGGTCAAATCGGGATAGGCTTGCCAATCATCGTCAGCATCCTCGCCATCTTAATGGGACTGAATTTACTGGAAGCATTACCATTGCAATTGCCATCCTTTGATGCTGCCGGTTGGATTGCTAAAGATTTACCAGCAGGTGTACGCTCGTATTTATTAGGCTTAACCTTCGGTTTGGTAGCTTCTCCCTGTAGTACCCCCGTTTTAGCTACATTACTAGCCTGGATTTCTACCACAGGAGATACAATTTTAGGCGCAGTTTTACTACTATCCTACACCGCTGGCTATGTGATGCCCCTGATCTTAGCAGGTACTTTTACTGCTAGTATTAAAAAGCTGCTAGAGTTACGTCGCTGGTCTAGTTGGATTACCCCAGTTAGCGGAGTATTATTAGTAGGATTTGGCGTTTTCTCTCTGCTATTGCGGTTAGCACCCATTACTTAATAAAGAAGGGACTAGGGGCTAGGGGCTAGGGGCTAGGGAAAGA
>NZ_JAQMUA010000119.1:0-13551 GCF_028330895.1 Kamptonema animale CS-326
CAAAGCATTTATGAGCTTCTTCTCTTGTTTTTTTATAGCGATATTGGCAAATAGCGGTTTAAATTCTGGGTGAGCGATGAAGAGGTTTTCGTAGAAGCTAGCGGCAAATTCATCAGCACGAGGTTTGATTTTCTCGAAACTTTGCTCTAAAAGTTCAACATTTAAAGACATATTTTTGTTCCTCTTTTGAAAGTTGCTCCTTCCTTGTCTAAAGGCCGGTTTTTTTAACTATCCGACTCTGATGAATACTTTTGATAGAGTGTTTGGAAGCGGAGAGTTTCTTGGCTGAGGCCAGGGCCAGATCTTATAAACTCAAATTTTCCAACTCTTGCCACAGGGTAGCCATAAACTCCTCTGCATCGTTGATGCCCATTTCTCCTAAAGCTTTCCACTCTTCACTGGTGTAATCTAAATCGAGTCCCATCACGTCTTGAGTCCAATAGGGCAAAGTAGATGGGTTTTCCATTAGATCGCAGGTTATTTTTAAGATTTCTGTTCCGGTCGTCTTTTTTCTAGCCTTTGTTGCCAAGCAAAAGGAGAGCAATTTCGCCAAATTACTTTCGGGTGGAATGGATATGAGAAGTGCCATATTTTGTGCTAGTACAAACTTGTCTAACTTCATTGGATATTTTCCTCTTCCTAGTTTTAAGGTATGGCAACCGCCCTGGCGGCGCAGGACGCAAAGCGCAGCACATCTTCGATCGCTGCTAACGCAAGCAATCAAACTGTGAGCTAATCTCCCCCTCCCAAACTGAGGCCATCTCCACCAGGGTTTTATCCCCATTAGTCTTGGCTTGAATCACTTTTTGACGTAGGTCGTAGCTGTTGTGCTGGGGCATGACTGAGTGCGTTAACGAAGCCTCCCGTAGGGAATCGTAGAGCGACAAAAGGGCTTACTTTCAGTTTATGCTACAACGGTCAGGCTTGGAAGGCTAAGTAGGCGGGTATATACCCGCCTACTTAACCATTCTCAAGAATAACTGACGCAATTGCCTGAAATCCCCCTAGTGATTGTAATCCCAAAAAATACGATTAATGTACTAAAACCAAAAAACAAAATGTACGTTAGATTCTATGTATATCAAGGCTTTTGAGCTTTAATATCTACCTTATCTACCTGAAAACCGCTATAGAGAGTTAAAACTGTTTTAAAGTTCCATTACAATTGGAGAGCAACTTAGATGTCAAGTAGTGCTGTAGCATTTCTCAGTAATTTTGGGATATTGGGGCTGATCGTTGTTGGTTTATATCTCCTATTCTTCGTGCTGCGGGTAGTTTTACGCCGACTACCAACCGATTTACCACTGGTAGCGTTGAATATCTCACGGGGCCCAATACTTCTGCTCGTCTGCTTCGTCGGAATGAATTTGTTATTAACGCAATGGGGAAGTAGTCTGGAATTTAACGGTCAGCCAGTAACGATCGGGCTAATCCAGAGAGGTCTAAGTGCACTTAATTTCTTAATAGTAACTTACTGGATTGCTCAACTTCTAACCCAAGTAGTTCTCTATGCACTCAAGCAGTATGCCGACCGCTCCGAAGCAATGTGGGATGATGTCTTAATACCCATACTCCAAAACATCCTGCCCTTTTTCACCTATTTCATTGGTGGATTGCTAGCTTTACAGCAATTGGGTTTCGATCTATCCGGTTTGCTAGTAACAATTGGGGGAGCGGCATTTATCCTCGGTTTTGCCTTAAAGGACATTCTGGCGAACTTTTTCAGTGGCTTAGTGTTATTGATTGATACGCCTTTCAGTTTCGGCGATGTTGTTGCTCTGTCAGATGGTTCGCGAGCAGTGATCAAAAAAATTGGTCTGCGGGTAACAACTATGTACTTAATCGATAGTCACTCTGAAATTTATATCCCTAATGCCAATTTCCAAGGTGAAAACATTATTAATCTTAGCCGTCCTACGAGTCACTATTACTACACCATTTCAATTCCCATCAAGGGTGATGTCGATCCAGCAAGAGCGATATCTCTGATGGAGAAAGTGGTACTTGCCCACCCCGATACAATGGGAGAACTAGAGGGTAAGCTGGAAGCAATTGACAATTACTACGGCCATTCTGGATCGGGGGTCAAACAGAAGTTAAAGCGAGAAGTTGGGCGGATGCGATTGCTCGCTGAGCAAGATGTCACCCGTATGCTCTTGAAAATTGAAATGAGCCTGAAGCAACTATTGGAGTTAATCTCCGATGCAGAACAGGGAGGATTAGATGCAGAAGAAATTAGAACAATCCAAAAACAATTTTTAGAAATTTGTCTGTCGATCGGTTTGGAAAGAAAAGCCGAACGTCAGGA
Source organism: Kamptonema animale CS-326 (assembly GCF_028330895.1). Taxonomy (NCBI): domain Bacteria; kingdom Bacillati; phylum Cyanobacteriota; class Cyanophyceae; order Oscillatoriales; family Microcoleaceae; genus Kamptonema; species Kamptonema animale. The sequence continues at coordinate 2,309 of NZ_JAQMUA010000119.1, forward strand.
TAAGCGCAAGCGCAGCAAGTTAGTTGAAAGTGGAGGTGTTCACTCTAATAATACGCTCATTGGTCTAGTGAGAATCTGGTATCAATGCTGGCTAAAAGACCCAGATTTGTTTAAAGAGGATTTGGTAGCATTGCCAAGGGAATGGGAACAGAGAATTAATTTGTTGATTCTGAAACTCAATAAATTATATCAAATCACCAGCAATCCCGTCGGCATGGAAACTAGATTAGACGATCTAGTGGAAAGCTTTCAAGTTTGGATGAGCGAGAGTTTTAAGAGTTCTCGAAATCAATGGCAAGACCCGAAAATTTGGGTGAATGATGTCAGCGGAGACCAAAGTCGTGAGACAACGGTGCGCTTTTATGTTGACAGTATCAAGCTAGAGCATTGTGAGCGTGGAAATCGGATCAAGAGTGAAGTACGTCAGGATTTGGTTTGGCATCTAAGACAATCTTACTTGATGTAATCTTTCTGCTCTAGCTGTAACTTGAGGTTTAACCCTCAGTTACAGTTAGGGCAGAAGGTGGAAGTCTGACTTAACTTTAATCATAAAAATTTAAGTATTGAACCAGTCTAAATTATTGAATAAATCAGTAAATTTTTTAATCTTGAAACTAACGCTCTAAAAACTGTCGGCCAGAATGTGGCTAATTTTACATATCCGATCCAGCTCTACTGTTAATATCCTTCTGGTGAAACGATTCGGATTATGGTGTGAGGAAAAATGGATAAATTTACAACTGCGAGGAAAGCGACACTAATCGCTTCTCCGGTTTTCTCCTTGTCAATGTTGGTGGGATGTCTGGGAATAGCTTCAGTACCAGCAGGCGCGATCGCCCAACTACAGGATACCTCAACTTCAGAAGCCAAACTTCCAGAGCTAGCATTAGCAGAGAGCGATCGCACTTTATCTCCTCCAGAGGTAGCACCAACAGAGGAGAAAGTCACAGAAATTAACCCTACTACTGAGAGTGACTTATCTCCGACAGCAGCAGTACAACCGCCTCCAACAACTCCAATCGAACTAGCTGCTACAGACATCCCGAATCAAAGCTATCCCTTGTGGTTGTCTCAATCTCCAGTTTTAAACCCCCAATCTCCCGTAATTGCTGAAGTTCCGAAAATACCAGATTTCCCAACCGAGACGGGAACTGCTGCGGATCTTAGCGCTCCCGATGACTTTGCTCAAGTCACCTCAGTTTCTCAGTTGTCTGATGTACAGCCCACAGATTGGGCATTCCAAGCTTTACAATCTCTGGTAGAACGCTATGGTTGTATTGCTGGCTATCCCGATGGCACTTTTCGCGGTAACAGAGCTTTAACTCGTTACGAATTTGCCGCTGGTTTAAATGCTTGTTTAGACCAAGTTAATCGGCTAATTGCAGGGGGAACGAACAATTTAGCCACGAAAGAAGACTTAATCGCACTACAACGCCTCCAAGAAGAATTTGCCGCCGAATTAGCAACACTGCGGGGACGGGTAGACGCTTTAGAAGCTCGGACGGCGGAATTAGAAGCTAACCAATTTTCAACAACAACTAAACTTAGCGGTCTTGCTTGGTTTAATGTGACTGGAGCAACTGCAAACAAGCGTGTCCGAGTAGAAACGACGAATACAGACACTCCTCTAGCACTGAGACCGGCGGGGCGAGATCCGATTACAAATCGACCTGTTGTTCAGAGAGTTGATGACCCTGAAGTTACTTTTAGTCAGTTAGTTTGGCTGACGCTCACTACTTCTTTTACAGGTAAAGATCAATTAGTGACGCAGTTAGGTGTTGGTAATGGCGATTCGCCGGCAAATCAGTTTGCATCAGCGGGTCTTTATAATACCTTTGGAACTCCCTTTCTTGACCAAACAGCGGGTACTAATGCCAATCAATTTATTTTGCGAGAACTTTTTTACCAGTTCCCGCTTAGCGATCGCCTACAAGTCGTAGTCGGGCCGCGGATCAACTTTTACCGCTATTTTGACAATAATGCTTTTACCTTTTTCTTAAATGGAGCTAGCACCTTTAACTCGAACGGTAGCACTCTATCAAACGCAGTCGATCGCGGTGCTGGTGCTGTGGTTTTGTGGGATATCAATCGTCGGTTTAGGCTGCGTTTAGGCTATCTGGGCGAAAGCGATGAATTTTTGCCCGCTAACCCCTTTAATTCGGCTGCTGACCCCTCTAAAGGTTTGTTTAAGGGTACTAATTCAGCAACAGTTGAACTGGCATTTAGCCCTAGCAGTCGCGCAAATTTCCGGTTTCTCTACACTCGCTCTAATATCCAGCAAGTAGGCGGACAAGTCGGTGGTGCAATTGGAGAGCCGATTTACGGTGTGGCTGATGATGGTTACGGCGGCAAAATTGGCAATGCAACGGCGGATACTTTTATCTTCAATTTTGACTGGCTAGTTGCCCGCAACTTTGGTGTTTTTGGTCGCTACAGCTACGGCCGAACTAATATTTTTCCTAGAACCGATCGACCGGATGGCACGATTAAAGCTCAAGCTTATCAGATGGGACTTGCTTTTCCCGATTTGGGCAAAGATGGAGCTTTGCTAACTCTATCATTTCTAGTCCCGTTTGATGTTACTGGCGGTCGTCGATTCTTGGTGTCTGGAGGAGGAAATGGCGGTACTCAGTATGAATTTGAAGCTACTTACTATTTGCCAATTAGTGACAATATTGCTATTGTTCCGGCATTTTACTTGATTGGCAACGCCAATAATTTTGACAACAACCCCACTATTTATGTGGGTAATTTGCGAACGCAGTTTAGTTTTTAAAGGCTGAAGACTTGGAGCGGTTTTTAATTGCTGATGCACAACATCTTAATTAGCTAATAGCTAATAGCTAATTAAGATGTTGTACATAATTAAACGTAGAGTGGGCGCTCGCCGCAAAGAACCTGTAACTCATAGAAAAAGATGGTTTCGGCGAGCGCCCACCTTACAATTTTACTTGCTTTAGCTTGATCAAAAAGCATTTCAGGCTGGTTGTCACCCCCCGGAAACATTTTTATTTCGACGGAGTAAAACAATCTATTATCGAAGATTTATCGTTCAGTTATATTTCTGAAAACGAGCAATTATATTAAGTTTTGCAAAGAGTGGCTAGTCAAATCAGTCCATAGCTATAGAATCATAAAAGATAAAAATCCTTAAATAGATATTCGGCATGAGTTTCCATCTCATTGTTATCTATTGCCTCAGCTTTTGACAAATATCTGGGAACACAACAAACTGGACATTTTTCTAAAGCTGTCTAATTCAGTTCATCTATAAAAGCAGAATCAGAGGTCTAGGATGCGGATTTTATTAATTCAACCAAATTACCACTCTGGGGGCGCTGAAATTGCCGGAAATTGGCCTTCGAGTTGGGTTCCCTATGTCGGTGGAGCATTAAAAACAGCAGGCTTTACTGACCTTGAATTCATCGATGCGATGACCAAATATATCGATGACGATCGCTTAGCGGAAATCCTGCGCGATCGCCAACCCGATCTCGTGTTGGCAACGGCAATTACGCCGATGATTTATAAGTCTCAAAGCACCCTCAAGTTGGTGAAAGAAATTTGCCCGAATGCTAAAACAATTATGGGCGGAGTTCACCCAACTTATATGTATCGCGAAGTGTTAAGCGAAGCACCTTGGGTCGATTATATTATTCGGGGTGAGGGAGAAGAAATCACCGTTAATTTAGTACGAGCGATCGCCAATGGGACAGATAAAGAAGAACGGCGCGATATTTTAGGAATTGCCTTTTTAGAAGAGGGCAAAATTGTCGCTACCCCTGCTCATCCTCCGATCAAAGATTTAAACACTTTGACTCCAGATTGGAGCCTCTTAGATTGGGATAATTATATTTATACCCCTCTCAATACTAGGGTGGCAGTTCCTAACTATTCGCGGGGTTGTCCGTTCCGCTGTCGCTTTTGCTGCCAATGGAAATTCTGGCGCAAATATCGCTCGCGATCGCCTAAACATTTTGTCGATGAAATTGAGAATTTAGTCAAAGAACATAAGATTGGATTTTTTATTCTGGCGGATGAAGAACCTACTATCAACAAATCTCGATTCATTGCCTTATGCAAGGAACTAATCGACCGTAATTTAGGCATTCACTGGGGAATCAATACGCGAGTTACCGATATTCTCAGAGATGAAAAAGAATTGCCCCTTTATCGCCAAGCTGGATTAGTTCACGTTTCGTTAGGAACGGAAGCTGCCGCTCAATTAAACCTGAATTTATTTCGTAAAGAAACTACGATTGCAGATAATAAACGAGCGGTACAACTCCTGCGAGAAAACGGGATTTTGGCAGAAGTTCAATTTATCATGGGATTGCCAAACGAAACGCCAGAAACTATTGAAGAAAGCTACAAGATGGCGCGAGATTGGCAAGCGGATATGACTAACTGGAATATGTACACGCCTTGGCCTTTTTCCGAACTATTCCAAGACTTAGCGGATAAAGTTGAAATCCGCGATTATTCTCACTACAATTTCGTTACGCCGATTATTAAACCCGACAACATGACGCGGGAAGAAGTTCTCAAAGGCGTACTTCGCAACTATGCCCGTTTCTATTCGTGGAAATTCATTGAGTATTGGTTTGAAAAAGATCCGTTTAAGCGGCGTTATTTGTTGGGATGTCTTTGGGCTTTTGTGAAGACCACCCTTAACAAACGGTTCTATAATTTGCAACGGGTGAAGCAAAAAGGATTGCACACTGAAATTGAGTTCGGCTTTGATGAATCCAAGATTTTGAGTGCCGAACAAATGGCACAACTGAAACAGGATCGTCCGGCAGATATTGACTTTGTAGGCACGATTTCAGCTAGTGCTGGATTGAACAATGGGGAAGAATGCGATAGCTATACCAAAGTTCACGAGCAGCATGATATGATTCAGGTTGCTGTGATTGAAGACGATCAGCAAACTCGGATTGATTTGCGGGTGAATTTGAGAGCACAAACAGGGATTGAAGTTGCTAGCGAAGCAACGAATGCTGAAACGGGTTTGGTGTTGTTGGAATCGATCGATGTAGATGTCGCTGTTGTTGATAGTACGCTTCCCGATATGGATTTGGTGAAGTTTATTCGCAATGCGCGGAAAGTTCAGGCTAATTCCTACGTGATTTCGTCCAAAATTTTAGTGTTGATAACTCCCGATCAAGAATCGCTGTTATCAGATGCGTTAAAGGCGGGTGCGAATGGTTTTTGTTTGAAAGATGCAAGTATCGAACAATTAGCAGAGGCGGTACGAATTACGCATCGAAAAGGGAGTTATCAAGATCCAGCGATCGCTTCTCCTATAGAAGCAGCAGTAACCACAGGATAATTGCCACACAAGCGATTGCAAGCGGAGTTTCCCCCGAAGTAATCTGGGCGATCGATCTTCATCGATCGCCCAGATTGTTTCATAAATTTATCCAAAACGGAAACCCATCGATCGGGTAAAATCAATGACATGAGCGATCGCACATCTAACCCCAACATCCCCCCCCAAACCTGGAACCGTCCTATCGGCCTGGGTTGGGACAATCCCTACACCGTCCGTTACCCCAGCAATCTCGACGATGGCCCCTGGCATGGAATGCCCCTGGGCGGCTTTGGTGCCGGCTGTATCGGGCGATCGCATCGCGGTGACTTCAACCTCTGGCATATCGATGGTGGCGAGCACGTTTTCCGCAGTTTACCCGCTTGTCAATTCAGCGTCTTTGAAGAAATTGACGGCAAAAAACAAGCTTATGCCTTATCTACAGAACCCCCTACAGATGGTAGTTTATCTGCTTGGAAATGGTATCCGAGCGAATTAAAAATTAAAAATGAAAAATTAAAAAGTGAGGAGCAAAATTCAGATTCAAGCCTGAGTACTGGTAGTTATCATGCACTTTATCCTCGCAGTTGGTTTGTTTATGAAAATGTCTTTCAAGCACAATTAAGCTGCGAACAATTTTCGCCAATTTGGGCCGGAAACTATCAAGAAAGTAGTTATCCAGTCGCCATCTTTGAATGGATAGCCCACAATCCCACAGATCGACCAATTACTCTCAGCATCATGCTGACTTGGCAGAATACAGTCGGCTGGTTTACTAATGCCAATAAATCCCCAGAAATTAAAGTCAGAGATGATGGTAGTCCTGTTTATGAATATAATTCTCGCTGGGGAGAAAGTGGGGGAAATTTCAATCGCTTAGTAGAAGATTTTCACCGCATCGGCTGCGTGATGACACGGTTAAGTGCATCAGAAGAAGTAAAAGAAGGCGAAGGACAATGGGCGATCGCGACAGTCGCCAATGCCGCCGTAGAAGTATTTTATCAAACCCGTTGGAACCCAGCAGGCAGCGGCGAAGATATTTGGCGGCCCTTCTCACAAGAAGGCTTCTTGCTAGACGATCCCGATGAAACACCAGCCGCAGGAGGGGAACAACTAGCCTGCGCGATCGCAGTTCGCTTTACAATTAGACCGGGAAAAACTCGCAAGATTCCCTTTATTTTAGCTTGGGATTTTCCGATCACCGAATTTGCCCCCGAAGTTTGGTATTACCGCCGCTACACAGATTTCTTTGGTCGCAATGGCAAAAATGTCTGGTCAATAATTCGTACTGCTATGAAGCATTCGGATACTTGGCGAGAAAATATTCAAGCTTGGCAACAGCCAATTTTAGCCAGGGAAGACTTGCCAGATAGCATCAAAATGGCAATGTTTAACGAACTCTATGCCCTAACTGATGGTGGCACGCTTTGGAGTGCCGCTGACGAACGCGATCCCAAAGGTCAATTTGCAGTTTTAGAGTGCATAGATTATCGTTGGTACGAGAGTTTAGATGTGCGTCTTTACGGTTCTTTTGCCTTATTAATGCTATGGCCAGAATTAGATAAGGCAGTGCTTTTAGCCTTCGCTAGAGCGATTTTCACAGGAGACGATACCCCCAGAGTTATTGGCTGGAATCAAGCCTCAGCAGTGCGGAAAATTGCCGGGGCTACACCCCACGATTTAGGAGCTCCGAACGAACACCCTTGGGAGAAAACTAACTATACCAGCTATCAAGATTGCAATTTGTGGAAAGATTTACCCTGCGATTTTGTCTTGCAAGTTTATCGAGATTTCTTATTAACTGGTAGCACAGATTACGAGTTTTTGCAAGAGTGTTGGCCAGCAATTGTGGAAGCTTTAGCTTATCTCAAAACCTTCGATTTAGATGGCGATGGGATTCCTGAAAATTCAGGTGCCCCCGATCAGACTTTTGATGATTGGCAGATGCGGGGCGTGAGTGCCTATTGCGGAGGGTTGTGGTTAGCGGCGTTAGAAGCTGCGATCGCGATTGGTTCTTTACTGATTCAAAATCAAAGTAATGTAGAAGAATTAAACCAATCACCAATTACCAATTTTAACAAGGATTTCACGGATGTAAGTCTCTCACCAATTACCAATTACCAATTACCAATTACCAATTACCAATTACCAATTACCAATTACCAATTACCAATTACCAATTACCAAAATTGGTTAGAACAAGCTAAACCAATCTATCAACAAAGACTGTGGAATGGGCAATATTACCGATTAGATAGCGAAAGCGGTTCAGAGGTAGTAATGGCAGATCAATTATGCGGTCAATTCTATGCACGTTTATTAGGATTGCCCGATATTGTACCAGAAGAATGTGCGCTCAGCGCCTTAGAAACAGTGTATGAATCTTGTTTTATCAAGTTCAATCAAGGTGAGTTTGGTGCAGCTAATGGCGTTATGCTTGATGGTTCCCCAGAAAAGCCAGGTGCAACTCATCCTCTAGAAGTTTGGACGGGAATTAATTTTGGTTTAGCTGCTTTTATGATGCAGATGGGGATGAAGGAAAAAGCTTTAGAATTGACGGAGGTAGTTGTCAAGCAAATTTATGCAAATGGGTTGCAATTTCGGACACCTGAAGCAATTACAGCAACGGGAACATTTAGGGCTAGCCATTATTTAAGGGCGATGGCAATTTGGGCAATTTATCATGAATTGGTAATTGGTAATTGGTAATTGGTAATTGGTAATTGGTAATTGGTAATTGCTAATTGCTAATTGGTAATTGCTAATTGAGAATGGGTAATTATACCATCTCCGATTAAATACTTATCATTGCGAGCGAAGCGAAGCAATCGCAAGGTTTTGAGATTGCTTCGCTGTGCTCGCAATGACAATCAAGAGGGTAGTAAACCTGGATTTGGTATTGGTATTAGATGCGAGAAAGCTTAATACATGACTTATGCACGAGATACCAAAGATGCAGGAGGTGGGCACGATCTTAGTTTTAGGCGCGAAAGGTATGTTACTGAAACTATTAGAAGCTGCGATCGCATCCCCTAAAATCGCGCTTGAGGAAATACCCTTACAGCGCACTAAAGATGCTAGGCGAGTGCAATACATATCTGCGATCGCGCTTAAACTCGCTCATATCTGGCAACAACCAGCGATCGAAGTTGCTACCCAGCTTGCGGCTAAATGCCAAAAAGAGAGAGAAAAAAGAGGCTTTTTAAGTAAGGAAGATTTTACCATTGAAGTTTTGCCATCAACGATGATTTTGTTTGAATTAACCGATGTAAGTATCGCCGCCTGGTTGCAATATCTCACTGACACCCCACAGACGTTAGAGAAGGGAGAGAGTCAAATTAAATCTGTCTCTGTGGAAAGCGATCGCATCTTTCCAGTTCAATATAGCCATGCTCGTTGTTGTTCCCTGTTGCGACTAGCTGACCGCGATCGGATTATAGATCTTGTGGAGCGCGATCGGCAAACCAGCCCCCCACATTGGCAGATTATCAATCCCAACCCCATACCCTGGCTAAATTCTAACAACTGTCTGCGGTTAGTACACCCCGCAGAACTTAATTTAATTTCCCAATTATTTACAACTGTAGACACTCTAGCCTGCCTTTTTAACGGAGGTTTTGAAAAGCAGCTCATCACCAATAAATCGACAGATTGGATCAAATTAGCCCATACTTTAAGCGATGCTTTCCAGACGTTTTATAGTCAATGTCGCATTTGGGGAGAAGTGAAGACAGAAACACCAAAACTTGCTCAAGCAAGGTTAGGTTTAATACTAGCAACTCAAACCTTACTGCAATTTATACTGCAAGAATTATTAGGTGTAATCGCTCCTCTGGAACTGTAAAGTAGTGATTGAATCCAGAACTTACGCTCATGGCTATAGAAACCGGGTTTTTGAGAGCATCTGTGGGTAATAACGAAGCATTTTCGTAAAAAACTGCTGGTTGAGCGAAAGTCGAAACCCGGTTTCTTTGGTTGGGTGCGTAAGTCCTGTTCTAATCAGATCGATTAGAAATATTCTGTAACCAAGCTACTAAATCTGCTTCACTTGAAAAGTCCAGCAAAGCTTCGGCTAAATTCTCTAGCTGCTCAATAGATAATAGCCGAATCTGCTCCTGCAATTGGGAATTTACAGCACCAATGCGGCGAGTAAGTTGACGGTAAATCAACCCTAGAGCCTCTTCTTGGCGAACCTCCTGCCGAACTTCCTCTTTGAATTCCTCCAGAACTTCCTCCTTAACTTCCTGATAATACCTTGTCCTTTTCATCTCCCTTAATCCAAACATCCTTATCAACTCCTGACGACTTAAACTAGGTAACTTGTACAGCACAATTGTTTCTATCAAGTCTAGCACTTCCTGTTGTAGAGATACATTTGTAACTTCTGCTTGGGCTTTTTCCACCAATTCTCTGACTAATTCAGGAGTGCGCTTTTTAGTCTCCACCACTAGCTTCATCATACCAACTCCCAGAGATAAGTCAGCAATATCTCCCAACTCGCTTAAATACAAGCGAGTGACTTGCGAACTCTCCAGCAAAACCCGATATGCTTCTACCTCAGTGGGTTCCATACTACGCCTAGCAAACACCACCACTGCTTGCCAAGCTTTAGTCGGTGCATAAAGGCGTAAATACAAGAAAATTTCTGAAAACAAACGAGCGTACAACTCAGGATCTTTTTGAAATTGAACCTCTAGAAAATAAATAGGTTGTTCTCGCTGATTGACAATGGGGAGAAATACCCCGTCAATGCGAAAAGCTGTTTGCTTTAATTCCACAGAAGCAAACTCGTAAGCACTGGCTTCTGAAGCTTGACGATCGATTAGTTCAAAGAATGCACTGGGGAAAGTTTGAAACAAGCGATAAAAAATGGAATCGGTTTTCATTTTAGTAGAAAATACACTTAATTAATTATCTCCGATAAAGCTTCTAAGTTATGCTATAATTAGGTAGCATAAATATCAACTATACTCAATGACTTACTACGTAATCTACGACGGCAATTGCAATCTCTGCGTTACCTTAGTACAACTACTTGAAAACTTAGATAAAGGTCAAGAATTTCAGTATATACCTATGCAAGACAAAGAAGAGTTAGACAAATTTGAGATAACGCCTCAAGACTGCGAAATGGGCATGATCTTAATAGATGGAAACGCACCAGATCGCCGCTGGCAAGGCAGCAACGCCGCTGAAGAAATCGGTCGCTTACTGCCAGCAGGAAATATATTTGTTGCCACTTATCGCGCAATGCCAGGTCTGAAATGGGTAGGCGATCGCATCTACGAACAAGTCCGCGACAACCGCTATACGCTATTTGGCAAACGATCTACAACATACGAATCAACTTATCCAATCAGTTGCGGTATCAAAGGAAATTGCCAGCCTTAAACTGAACTATTAAACAGTTCAAATATTTGCCGACAAAAATGTTTCAGCTTTTCCGCCGACTCGGATGCTGGTTCCTTTGTCCCCGCAAAACCCCAATTATCCACCGTTGAAAATCGCCACTGTTGACCAGAATGATCGTAACCAGCGGCCTCAACTCCGATCGCGCGGCGATCGCCATCTACCGGATCGTCGTAAAATCGAATCTGGATTAAAATGCTGCGGCTTTGCAGCAACCGACTCCTACCGGGGAAGTGAAACCCAATGTCAATAGAATCAGGATCGACGAGTTCCCTAGTATCCGCGTCATTCATCCAAGGTTTGAGATCCACTCTCGCATCCGGGAATTGCGACTTGAATAAATTTACAACAGCAGCAATTTTGCTGGCGACTTCAATATTCCTAGCTTGTTCAGCAGCGTTCACCTTCAACACTCCTACAAAATATAGTGCCAATAGCTTTAGATAACAATGTAACTACATCCTGCGGAATGTAGACTGTGAAGGGCGGACATTTTTAAGAAGGGGCTAGGGGCTAGGGGCTA
>NZ_JAQMUA010000120.1:0-26675 GCF_028330895.1 Kamptonema animale CS-326
ATCATGATTTTTGGAGCTTAGGTCACGGAAAAGTAATTCCACATGGGATTTACGATGCTCAAGAAAATCGAGGATATATAACATTAGGCAACAGTAAAGATACCAGTGAATTTGCTTGTGAATCTCTGAAAAGTTGGTGGAATAATTATGGAAAATTCATCTACCCTAATGCCACTTCAATTTTAGCAAAGTGTGATGGTGGAGGTAGTAACAATGCTAATCATTATATCTTTAAAGAAGATTTACAAAAGTTAGTTAATGAAATCGGAATTGAGATCAGAATTGCCCATTACCCTCCTTATACATCTAAATATAATCCCATCGAACATCGACTCTTTCCTCATGTTACTAGAGCTTGTCAAGGAGTAATTTTTACCAATATAGAATTAGTTAAATACCTGGTAGAAAAAACTCACACTAAAACCGGGCTATCTGTAGTTGCAAATGTGCTTGATAAAGCCTATAAAATTGGTCGAAAGGTAGCTGATAACTTTAAAAAAACTATGCAAATTGTTTTTGACGAATATTTGCCAAAATGGAACTATAGAGCGGTACCTCAAACTTAGCAATTCATCAAGTTATTTATTTTTTAGTCCTTAGCAATTAGCAATTAGCAATTAGCAATTAGCCTTTTGAAGCATTAATCAACTCCTGAGTTTGCACTTCTGTTTCTAAGAAAATTTCGCCAGTTGGTTCATCATAGCTGTAAATCTCTGCGTAGCGACCCCAGTCAATAGCTGTTTTCAATTGTCTCATTGCTTCTTTGGGGCTAAAATGGCCTTCCAAAATATCTAGAATTAACTCTTCAGAAATGCGGCGATTGCGCTTGGCGTGAAGCATTCGGTCAATCTGCTGTACGAGGCGAATATTGCCTAAAATTTGGTTGCGGACAATTTGTTTGCGCTCATCAATACTGCCAGCAATGAAATTATTTCCTATAGAAGTCAGGTGCAAATCGCCTTCTTGAATTCCTAAAAAATCCATTAATTTTGCACCTTCAACAATGGGCAAAATTTCATCAACTTCTAAAAGTAATTCTTGACCGAGGCGGTACAAATCTTTTTCTTGACGGTCTTCTAAAAGTTCTAAAAAACCAGCAATAGCGCCAATTCTTACCTGGGGTAGCGACTGATATTTAGCAGTTTGAGCGGGTTGAGGTTTAGAAACGGTAGCCGCAGGCTGTGTCTCTGTTTCGCAACTCAAATCGGGATTGGTAAGAATCTTATAAACTTGATCTACAAGCGCTTGGAATTGGGCAGTTTTGCGATCGCGGTAGTGCGGCAAATTCACGGCTAATTCAGCTCTGATTCTACCCGGATTGCGACCTAGTACCACAATCCGATCTGCTAAAATTACTGCTTCTTCAATCCCGTGAGTTACAATTAAAACTGCTTGGGTAGGAATTCGCTTTTCTAACCACAAATCTAATAACTCAAACCGCAAATTTTCTGCCGTTAGTACGTCTAATGCGGAAAAGGGTTCATCCATACAAAGCAGTTCTGGTTCTACTGCTAAAGCTCTGGCAAATCCTACCCGCTGGCGCATCCCACCAGAAAGTTCTTTAGGATAAGCATTTTCAAATCCGTCTAAACCGATAATATCAATCATTCGCAAGGCTTTTTGCTTGCGCTGTTCTGGCAATTCTCCCTTAGCTTTTAATCCTAATTCTACATTTTCCATGACTGTTAGCCAGGGATAAAGGGCGAAGTTTTGAAACACGATGGCTATGCCAGGATTTAAGCCAATTAAGGGGCGGTTATGGTAAAGAACTTGACCGCTAGTAGGGGGAATTAAGCCAGCAATCATCCGCATTAAAGTGGATTTACCCGATCCCGAAGGGCCGAGCAAAGCTACAATTTCTCCTGTACGCAACTCCAGGTTAATTGGCTCTAGAATCGCGATTTGCTGACCGTTGGGCTGCTGATAAGCCTTGCTGACTCCTTGCAGGGTAATGAGGCACTCTGTTGCTATTTTTACGACCACGACTCTACCTCTACATTTTTGTTAAAATTGATGGCATTCTGCGGAAAAAAGTTAATGCCCCAAACGGTTAAATCAAGATTAAAGCGGATGAGTTTGTCTTTTTCCCAGCAGCAGGATGGGAATAGCAGCAAATTGGATCGCGATGGAAAAAACAACTAAGGTTCCAACTGAGCGATCGCATAAAATTCCGATTAAGGCGCTGCCACAAACTTATGATAAGCCGTAGCCTGTATAAAATATCCCAGAGGCGGAACCGCTTTTGTCCGCAGGTACCATTCTGGCGATCGCAACTTCCATAATTGATTCTTGGGCTCCCATACTTATACCCCACAGCGCCATCCCTAGCAAGACTATTTCTTGATTTCCTAAAAATACTAATGGGATTCACCAAAGATGCTAGAATAATCGCAACGGCGATGGAGCTCGCCAAAACCGCCTGTTAGTGATTCTTTCCTGACGTTAACTAAAACACTAAAAGGCTGATGGCTCCTACTTTTCTGGCTTGCTGCCGGAGAGTAGGGCGTGAAAACTTCTCACTAACCTCTCATAACCTAGCAAGCCTTTGTCTATACCCAGAATCTGGAGAAAGGAATCTGATGTTAGCTAGTGCGCTATGGATTTTATTGATGGGCTTTTTTGCGGGTCAAATTAGTTTGATTATGAAAAGGTTTGAGCAATTTGAGCAATTTATTGCAGTCCCCCAACTCAGCAAGTGGTTCATCATTGCTTGTATTGTTGGCATTCTTTCCGGCTTAGGTTCTGCGGCTCTCCTAGCATCTTTAGATTGGGCAACAAATTGGCGAGAATCTCATCTCTGGATAATTGCCTTATTGCCATTAGCAGGATTCTTAAGTGGCTGGATTTATCATCAATATGGAAAGCAGGTAGAAGCCGGAAATAATCTTTTATTAGAAGAGATTCATAACCCCAAAAATATTATTCCCTTGCGAATGGCTCCAATGGTGCTGTTAGGTACAGATATAACTCATTTATTTGGAGGTTCCGCAGGTCGTGAAGGGACGGCACTGCAAATTGCTGCATCACTCGCCGATCAATTAACTAGAATCTTCCACTTTAAACACGCTAATCGACGAATTTTATTAATGTCGGCTCTCAGTGGCGGATTTGCTTCCGTTTTCGGAACTCCCTTAGCTGGAACTATCTTTGGTTTAGAGGTTTTAGCAATAGGAACTATTCAACATGATGCTCTTTTTCCCTGTTTAGTTGCAGCGGTTGTAGGCGATCGCATTACCCTAGTTTTGGGATTACATCATACAGCATACCGCCATGCTCCCTTTGTACCAACTGTCACCCCAATGGCGCTTATTTCTGCCATTGTCGCTGGTGCAATCTTCGGGATTGTAGCAATGATTTTTGCTAAATTAACTCACAAAATTAGCCACTTTTTCAAAGCAAAAATCTCCTATCCTCCTTTACGTCCTGCGATCGGTGGTACGATTGTTGTACTGAGTGTCTGGGCGATGGGATCGACTAAGTACATCGGTTTGGGTATTCCTACCATTGTCGATGCGTTTTTCACTCAGTTACCGCCTTGGGATTTTGCAGCAAAAATAGCGCTAACAGCTTTGACTTTAGGGGCCGGGTTTAAAGGAGGAGAAGTGACTCCTCTATTTTTTATTGGTGCAACATTAGGCAATGCTTTGTCCTTAATTTTGGCTTTGCCAGCACCTTTATTGGCAGGAATGGGGTTTGTTGCTGTCTTTGGCGGTGCGGCGAATACACCGATAGCTTCAACTTTAATGGGAATTGAACTTTTCGGTCAGGAATCGGGAGTATTTATTGCGATCTCTTGTGTGATGAGCTATGTTTTTTCAGGTCATGCTGGCATTTATAGTTCGCAGCGAATTGGGTCTAGTAAATACTATTTTATGTCGATGAAAAAAGGGATAAGTTTGTCTGAAAATAAGCAGGAAGATGCGGCAGATGTAGAAGAGAATAGCAAACAAAACCATGAGTGATTATAAATCGCGATTGCCAATGGAGCGATCTTTTTTGAGACCTATTAACTCAGATGAGTGAGAAAGGGATGATGCTATTTTAACAGCTATCTTTTTTTTGAGAAGGTTTTAGGTAAGGCGATCGCACCTTGAAATGGAGATGCGATCGCCTAGAACGCAAACATATCTGATGATTAAATTCAGATAATGGTAAAGTTTGCGGCTGTTAGGGGATTATCATCGTGAAGGATGTTGATAATATTCCCTGAACTGAGAGTGATTTTAGAAAATCGTTGCCCAGGAATAGGATTGCCATTCGCATCGGTTACTGTGCCATTGAAGAAGTTTCCGGGTGCGTTTAAAACAGCGCCTCCATCGCTAAAACCAAGGCTAGCAGCTAACTGTATTTTGTCATCAGCTACCACAAAATCCGCGATCCGATCTTCAGCGCTTGTCGCCTCAAAAATAAAGGTATCGCTGCCACCACCACCAGTAAGGTTATCATTGCCAGCATCTCCAATCAGGCTATCATTGCCACCGCCACCGTTAAGTATGTCATTGCCAGCACCTCCAATCAAGCTATCATTGCCAGCTACACCGTTTATGGTGTCGTTACCGCCTAAACCGTTGAGAGTATCACCCAAATCTGTGCCAAGGACTTTATCATCTCCCTCGGTTGCAGTGGTTGGCGTTGAATCTTGAAGGGTAAATCCCTCAAATTTGTAACCAACATCTGCAAGTAGTGCCAAATCAACTTTGGTGGGGATGAAGGCATCAAGATTGCCATCACCATGAATAGACGGAAGACCACCATTACTCCTCACAATACTACCTACATGCTCTAAGTCCGCAAGAGGAATTGGATTGCCCTTATTCTGGGCTTTAGCATTTGTACCAGTAAAGGAAATTTCAACCGTTGTACCAACAAAGATAACGGAACTTTCAAAGGTTTTTGCGCTAAAAATTGGGACTCCAGAACTAACTCCCAGAGCGTGTTCTATCTCATGGTTGGCAAGAAGAAAAAGGTTTCCAAGTTGTCCATTATTATCGCTAAAATCAAATGGTGTTGGGTCAGCGACGGCTGTATTCTGAAACATGATACTAGCTGCAAACGGTTCATAATTAACCCCATTGCGCCGATCGGGAAAAACATCAGAAAAACCCGTTTCATCAGTATAAACACCGTGACTTGTACGGCCAGCAGCGTACCCAGGAGGTTGAGCAGCCACAAAGATTAGTAGATCGTCGATCTCCTTGTCCAAAACAACCTTCTTCCTTTCATCTGTTGGACTTTGAGGATCTTCTACCCAGAACTCGGTACCAACGGGAACATTGGGAAATTCATCTTGGATAACAGCTTCCCAGTAGTCTGCTGCTGCTTCCAAAGTAGCTTTGCGGTTGGGGCCATCAATGGGGTCACTGAAGTATCCATTCGTATCAAACCGATAGTCAAATGTGATGTTAAAAGTGCTCACCTGAGACGGAGCACTAGCACGACCTTCAGCTTGACCAACAGTTTGGTAGTGTTCCCAAGCACTTTTTACTTTGCCAGTCACAATCGCTTTGGCAGCGTCGTTATTATTGACCAGGTAAAACTTTTCATCGAACGATGCGGGTGCAGGTGTGACTGTAGGTGGAGGTGTTGGTTCGGGTGTCGGACTAGCTGCAAAAGTGCTACTGGCAACATTCAGCAAAACTGCGATCGCCCGATTGCTACTTTTATCTGTTATCACCGTATCGCTACTACCAGCACCATTAGCACCCGTACCCGCAGTAAAAATGTAGTTATCAAAATTCAAAAACCCATTATTGCTGGCAATGCGATCGCTTCCATTTTGATAATCGGTAATGTAATCAATGTTGCCATCATCTAACAGTACAAAAAATGTATCAGTACCATCGCCACCTGTGAGGGTATCGATACCGCGATCGCCGTACAAATTATCATTGCCGCTACCACCAACAATTGAATCATTTTCTTGACCTCCCCACAACCAATCATCCCCATCTCCGCCGATAACAGTATCTTCATCTTTGTCGCCGCGAAGGGAATCATTGCCACCTCCGCCATCAATTTCATCGTTTCCTTTGCCACCGTATACAATTTCATTGTCAGAGGAACTGCTAACAGTATCATTACCTTTGCGAGTTAGTAGTCCTCCCGATGCCTCCTGAAGTTGTCCAGCTTGGAGTGCAATATTATCTGCTGTATCTTCTCCGACTAAGTAAAACTCTTGTTGTTTGATTGCCATAAGTTTTGTACCTATTTGTTGCGTAAATAACTCACTGGAGAAATGGCGATGAAAAGCTTAATTGCACCCAAAAAACAAAAGGTCAGAGACGCAGCAAAGTTAACCTTTACCGCTTCCCCAACCCCGCGAAGATCGTACTTTCGTCCCAGGCTGAGCCTTTTGCTGGCTATTTAATTGGTTCAAACTTAGACTCTGCCGACCATCTCAGTCGTACATTATAAGTGGGACTTAGCTTTAACTACCTTAAGGCGAGTTCTTTGAAGTCCACTTGTTTACGTCTCGATCGCATATTATATACCTATAATGAGTCGATCCTCTGACAAACACCTGAATTTTTTTAGAATTTAACCTTTCGGTGTCGATTTCTAGGTGTCCATAGCCTGTATCTCTCCAAGTTTCGATCAAAAGGCGCTCCATGTGAGAAAAAATTTCCTCTGGGGTATTTGGAGGCGGGGTTTCGGGTGCTAATGTCATCTCTCTTCGGTGTAGTATGTTCTCCAGTTTTGTACGGAGCGATCGCAATTCTTTGTTGGTGAGGGCAACTACAGAGGAATTGCCCTACAAGGGTTTAAAGATAGAGGTTTGCGTAAGTCCTAAATTTGCAAGCAATTAATGTGACTTTGCCTCTCGCCGACGGCGTATTGTTACCATCATCCCTGTACCTAGAACGCTACCCAAAAGGCTTAAAGGTTCAGGAACAGCCTCAATTGCTTCTTGCTCAAAACTAGCAGTCTCAGTATTAAATTCGAGTTTAATGGGAAAGGCTTCCGGGTTGGTGGGATCGACGTTTATACCGGTAACAGAGAACTCCGAAACACCAACTCCGCCGACCAATAAATTGCCAAGTTGATCGCTATATTTTGTGAAGTCAATGGATTGTCCTGGGGTGAAGTTTGTACCGAGAAGGATATCCTTAACTGCAACGGAAAAGGGATTATTAAAACCAGTCGGTAAGTCGAGAATCTGGGTAAAGAGAGAATCTCCAGTCATGGTATAATTAAATCCGTAAGCGGTTGGTGGATCGAACCAATTTCCTGAATGGACATTGAGAAAGGAGAATACTCGATTGCGAATCAGAATTCCCAAAATAGAATTATTTTGGGAAGAACCTTTTGGCGCTGCTGTTTGAGTGGAAACTTGAGCGATCTGTGAAGAATTTAATGAAGTCGATTGAGTAGAAACTTGATCGATAGCTAAATAATTTGATGAGGTGATTTGAGTTGTATTAGTATTAGTGACTTGCGAAACTACCGACCCTTGCTTTGGAGTGCTTCCCTGAATTACTGTGACTGGTAATTGGGGAGCACACATAGATAAAGACTGATTGATGCCACCTACAGACTGCCCCATCGACATACAGTGTGTACTCGAACTCATAAAGGAATTTTGGGAAATGCTATTTGAAATGCTATTTGAGATCGATAGTTCAGCCGCTTGTACATTTACTCCCGCTCCCAATAAAATTGCTAATGTGGCTATGGTTGCGGTTACTTTGTCAGCCTGTTTATGAGAAAATAGACAAGTTTTGTGAATGTTCATCATTGTTTTGCATTTACTTTATAGTTGGATTAAAGCTTCAGACACTTAGTAGCAAATATTTTTATTTCCTCAAGATGAATCCGCTTCTGGTGTTTTGCTAAGTCTGAGCTTCCAATCCTTTTTACAATGCCCCTCTGAGATGAGTCACGATCATCTCAGACGGATCGGAACTGATCTTGACTTTTTGCCATAAATGTGTATGAGTCAGCCAACTCTCAGAGCCTCAGAGCAAGGACACCGACAAATTCAGCAAGCTAGGAATACCAATCAAAAGAAATGGGTAGCAAAAGAAGATAACCTCACCCCTTTAATCGAAGCGAGTCAATGGCTCATTAACCAATATGCCGAGAAAAAAGGTTGGAATGCCAATGATCCAGGATGGGTGAGAAATTTTGAGCAGTTTTTGCGAGTCGAGAAACATCAAGATATCAATGAAATTAAGAAAAAAATCATACAGTCGCAACAGGGTTCACTCTTTGAAAGACTTACCAAACTTATAGACCAAGGCACAGCCTTTGCTCACGGCATTTCTTACCGTACTTGGAGCAATTTTGCCTCTCCTACAAGATGCGTAGGGATTAACGAGCAAGCTTTTAAAGCCTATTGCCATATTTTAGGCTTAAATTGGCAAGAAATTGCTGAAAAACCGCCCAAAAAATCTGCCAGTTTTTCAGATATACGCCAAAACTTACCCGGTAAAGATGGCAATTTTATCGGCAGAGAACAAGAAATTGAACGGTTGCTAACGCTGCTCTCTTTTGATAGCAATCACAACCGAATTAGCATTGAAGGATGTGGTGGCGTAGGAAAAACATCTCTAGCATTAGAAGGTGCTTATCGCTGCCTAAATCTCAACCAGGAAAATGCTAACTTTCCTAGTTTTGAAGCAATTATCTTTACCTCAGCGAAAGCACAACGTTTAACTGGAAAAGGTATTGTAAAACGCTGCCATCGCGAGAGCACACTAAGAGATATATTCCAAGCAATCGCTCGTACTCTTAAATGTACTAACATTATTTGTGGAGACTTTGACGAACAGCAAAAACTCATTCTCTATAGTTTAAGTAAGCAACGAACTCTGTTAATTATCGACAATCTGGAAACCCTTGACGAGCAACAAATTGTACTAGATTTTTTGCAGGATTTACCCATAACAGTAAAAGCGGTGATTACCACCCGCATTCAAACTGATTTTTCTCGGATATTGCTTGAGAGCTTAACTTTCAATCGAGGGTTACACCTCATCCAACAACAAGCTGAAGCAAAAGCTATAACTTTATCAGAAACAGCAGCCTCTGAAATTTGCCACAAAACAAGTGGCATCCCCGCAGCTATCGTTTATGTACTCGGTCAATTAGTAGCAAACTACAAGCTGGAAAATGTTTTAAATCGATTGCTATCACCCACAGGTGAAGTCGCTAATTTTTGTTTTGAAGGCTCAATTCAACCGCTCAGAGGAAAATTAGCTCACCAATTATTAATGGCAGTGGCATTATTCCCGCATCCCGCTTTAGAAGAGGCAATTATACAAACTGCTATCCCGAATGATTACGATGGACAAGCAATTGATAAAGCTCTAGCCAAATTACAGCAACTTTCTTTGATTAAATACCAGGAAAACCGCTATCAAATGATTTCCTTAACTCGCGAATACGTCTTGAACGAATTAAAAATCAACCGTGAATTTGAAGTGACAGCGCGGGAACGCTGGATTTCTTGGTATCTAAAATATTGCCAAAAATACGGGGGGCAAGATGGTAAAGAGTGGAATAATGACCACGAGCTAGATGCGGAATGGGAAAATATTCAAGCAGTGATTGATTGGTGTATTAGTCAAGAGAAATACAGTGAATTCTTACAATTTTGGCAGCAGGTCAAAGGTTATTCTTACGCTCAGAGTTATAACCGCGATCGCCTAACTTATTGGAGTTACCGATTAGATTGGACAGAATGGCTTATTGAAGCAGCGAAGAAGCGAAAAGATTTGACAACTGCTGCCGAAGCAATGTGCGATCGCGCTTGGACTCTCACGATTGTGGGACAGGAAAAACATTTAGAATTAGCAGAAAGTTTACTCAAAGAAACGTGGAAACTTCGTCATTATCAAAGTCACACTTTTCAGGTTGATTTAGCAATTAATATTGCGGTTCTCCGCATTGGAAAACAGCAGTTGAAAAAAGCGCTTTTATGGCTAAAGAAAGCTTTGATATTAGTAAAAGTGCATCAGCTAAAAGACAAAAAATCAAAACGCCAGCACATCCATATTTCTTATTGCCAAGGCAAAATCCACTTCCTAAAAGAAGATTATGCAATAGCAAAAATCCACTATCAAGAAACACTCAAAAAATCTCAAGAGATAGGCTGGCAGCGCAGTATCGCCTTAGCAAAAAACTGGCTAGGAGATGTTGCTGTCGAGCAGGAAAACTTTGATGAAGCTAGACATTTATTTGAGGAAGGCTTGCAAATTGCCCAACGAAACCAAGATCGAAGTTGGGAAGCCTACTGTAAAGAATCGATCGCTTTTCTAGCCAAAAAACAGAACGATTTAAAAGCAGCAAACCACTGGGCAAATTTAGCAATTGAAGACTTTAGTACCTTGGGGATGCTGCCAGAAGTTGAAAGAATGACTGCTTTTGTTCAAAGTTTATCACTCAGTATCGATCCAAGTTGAATTCCCGCTTTTAACTGTGGGAATAAAAAGCGAAGTAGTGGGCTTTTCACAGGCGGTTAGGAGGAGCAATAAGACAATGACAACAACAGCAATTAATAACCAGATACCTGCATTAGATTTCGGTTCTTTAGATTCCTGTTCTATAAATTGTCTCTTACAAGTTATACAGAATATTTCTTGTGGTCGTTCGGGGTGTTCCAGAATATAGCAAATAGGTTTTCCTAAGATATCGTGGTGACAAGACATGATTGCTCCAAAGGAAACGAATAAATCACGGAAAAAAAACTGGTAAAATCTTGAACAAAATCTGTAGGGGTGGGTTCACCAGGATATTTTACACCCCACAAATAATCTCAATAAATCCACCGCCACCCAACAGATAACCCAAACAACCATTGCCCAAACAACATGAAATTCAATCAATTGTTCAATATCTGGGTGGGGTGGGGCGGGTTTATATAATTTGTCGATGGGTGTCAAATATCTTGGCGAACCCGCCCCTACAAGATGCGTGACAATGGTGCGAGACGTGAGTTTAATCGGAATTGAGATCTGTGCTTATCCTTAATTCCAAGGTTGAGGAAAAACAGCCAAAACTTCGGCTTTTATATCAACTGTCGGGCGATTTTCCCATTTTTTTTTGGAATCGGAATCTTTCAGATTGCTACAGCGAACACCTTTATTTTTGTCCCCCTCAGCTTTCAGCCAGATTTTCGATCGATCTAGTTTGTTACTAGGAGAGATGCCAAAATGCTGCTTGAAAATAGTTTGAGTTTCGGCAAAAGCTACCTGCCAAGTTTGCTCATCCGCCTCACCCCGCAGACTAAAATAAGGGAAATGGTGAACATAGCGGCCAAATAAAAGTTCACAGTCTTGGTGATACTTCCTGGTATCCAAAATGTGATTGTGCCAAACTGCATCTATTTCCTGTGTGGGGACAAACAGCCGATCGGGATATAGGTACATGAGTCCCAAAAATGCCATGTAACGTGCGATCGCCCTCACAGTTTTTGCTTTTGTCCAGCCGCGACCTTTTTCTGGGTGCATTAGCTTATAAGCAATTGGACCCAAATCTAATGCTCTTAGTTTGTTAAGAAAAACTTTAACTTCTGCACGCACAACTTTATGCTCAACTGACATAAGTTGAACTCCTCTTCTTACTTTGAACGAAAGGTTGAAGAAGCTCGTTGGCCAACTGCTTCTATATATATATCTGGATAAACTCGAAAAATTATTGCAAAGTTGCCCAAAGTTTTATCGATAGGCATCCTACTAATAGCAAAAGCCCCAGAGGTCTTGACCCCAGAACCCTTATGCTGCATACTGAAGAGAGCATTAGAGTGTGTTAGAGTTAATATCGCAGGATTTACGCAAAATCGCAGTACAGTCGCTTTCCAAGCGCGGTGATTTGACCGCCAGGATGGCGGCGGTACGTAAGTAATGCGTAAGTCCTATATCAAAGTCTTTATCATTAAGTTTTAAAGTCGATATCGATCGCGAACATCCTGAGAACCTCAGAACAAAACACAATACTAGAGAAATTAAGCCAGCGGTTGCGGAATCTTTTGGGAGAAATAGCTCAGTTTGGCTGGCAAACTGGGGAAGTGGTAGATTTCTTGTGGATAAATGCGATCGCACCAACTCAACATTGGCTCAAATTCCTACATTAGTGTCAAAGAGCGCCGTTACCCGGTCAATCTCTATCAGCATAAGTGATTTAAATAATGAACAGCTTATCCCTCCAGTTAAGCAAATCTTGGGCTTTCTAGTTTGGATGGTGCAGGAGAGGTGAGCGCTATTAAACAGAAATAGCGATCTGTAGCTATGATAATAGCTAACAATTATTTGAAAAAATAATCAGAAAAACAGCTTTTTTTCCACTGCGGTTAATATGAAAGACTGCGGACTTAAATCGGCAGAGCTTTTCTGTGATTTTTAGCACTGTTGTATAACTTTGGAGAATTGGTATCAGGTACGCTAAACCGTACCTCTGGATTCGCGTTCTCCTCCATGCTCAGCCTGTAAAGTACCGATACAATGTCAATAAGTATAAAAAGCAATCAAATTGCTCACTTACATAGATTACTAGAGAAGCGACTGCCGGAAGGAGAGCACGCAAATGAACCAAGTAAAAACTGTTGCATTGTTAGGCCTATTAAGCGGTCTTTTAGTTACCGTTAGCTATTGGGTAATTGGAGGCAGTGGTGGCGCTCTGATCGGTATTGCCTTAGCTGCCGTGATGAATTTGGGTTCTTGGTTTTACTCCGATCGAATTGCTTTAGCAGCTTACGGAGCTCAACCAGTAAGTCCTAATCAAGCGCCGGGGCTTTATAGCATGGTGGAAAATTTGTCACAGCGTGCGAGTTTGCCTATGCCGGCAGTTTACATTATTCCTAGTCCGGCGGCTAATGCTTTCGCCACTGGTCGTGACCCAGAACACGCTGCGGTTGCTGTCACGGAAGGCATTATGAATATGTTGCCTGATGATGAGCTTGAAGCCGTACTCGCCCACGAATTAAGCCACATTAATAACCGCGATACTCTTACCCAGGCTGTTGCGGCTACGGTTGCTGGTGCTATTTCTTTATTAGCGCAAATGGCGAGTTATAGTATGTGGTTTGGGGGTTCGCGAGATGATGACAATGGTCGCAATCCTTTGGGGTTGTTGTTGAGTATTATTTTGGCCCCTGTAGCAGCATCGGTGATTCAGTTGGCAATTTCACGCACGCGGGAATTTTCTGCTGATGCGGGTGCGGCTAAGTTAACTGGAAATCCCCGTGCTTTGGCTCGTGCTTTACAGCGTTTAGAAAGCAGTTCAAGGCAGATGCCGCTGGATGGTAATCCCGCTTTTGAACCGCTTTTGATTATCAATTCTTTCTCTGGTGATTGGTTGAAAAATCTCTTCTCTACTCACCCTTCAACAGAAGCACGGATTGAGAATTTGTTGAAGCTAGAGCAACAATTGTAGAGTGTTAACAGTTAACAGTTAACTGTTAACAGTTAACTGTTAACTGGTAACTGGTAACTGTAATTGCAACTTTCCAGGCATACTTAAATGTACGGTGGGCGCTCGCTGATAACCATCTACTACTATAAGTTACAGCTTTTTGGCAGCGAGCGCCCACCTTACGAAGGTCTACAAAATCAAAGTCTACAAAAGTCAAAATTCAGAGTCCTCAGTTCTCATTAATTTAGGAGAAACGATTATGACAGATGAAACTAATATCCCTCAAGAATCTTCAATTGTTGGGCCTGTCAGTGAAGAAACTACAGACTTGGTAAAAGCAGAGATGCCTAACGCTAGCGAAGATGTGATTAAGGAAACTGCTGCACTGTTTGAAGCGGTTAAGAAGCGAGTGCAAACAGAAATGCAAGCAGCTACAGATCTGACTCGCGAGGCTTATGAAAAAGCGGTGACAAAAGCCCAGCAAAGTGTTGAAGAAAATCAGATTACTGTTAAAGAACGGATGGAAGAAGCCGTGCGGTTAGTGCAACAGGAAGCTGAGAAAAATTGGTTGGTGGTGGATGCGATTAAAACGCGAGCACAGGCAGAGGTACAGTCTGCTGGTGAAGTCAGCCGCGATACTTATCTGAAAGCGGTTCGGGAAGCGCGAACAGCAGTAGAAGAAAATAAGTTGATTGAACGCGATCGCATTGAGCAAGCTGTCGAACAAATCCAAAGAGAAGCTGATAAAAACTGGCACGTTATTGTCAGCGAAATTGAGTCAATTGGTGTGAAACTCACTGATGCTGCTAGGTCGGCTTGGAATGCGCTAACAGCTTTTTTTGATAAGTCTAATCGTCATTAAAGGCGATCGCTACCTCCTTTTAGATTGACCGCAAAAACTGGATTACTTACAGGTTTTACCTAAGAGTAATCCAGTTTTTTTAATGGCTAATTGTTAATCATAACACAGTTAATCGTTAAACAAAGCTTAAAATGAAGTTAATAATAAGCTGTTAAGCTTAGAAGCGCCTATACAGAAATGAGAGTGAAACTAATGGGTGCGTACCGTTATTTACTACGAGGAATAATTGGCGGAATATTAAGTTTTGCAGCGATCGCATCAACTGCTTTAGCTGAAATCAAAGAACTCGACTTTACTATCAATTCTAATGGCAGCGAATCCTTTAGTACCTTAATTCAGCAAGCAGAAGAATATGCTAAAACTTCAATAGATCGGGAATTTAAAGCAGACCCGAATCTTACTGAAATTTCCATCATCATTTTAATCGAGCGGCAGAAGCAAGTAGTTCCAATTCTGCGGTCAAGGGTTTCGCGATCGCAGTGGCAGAGAGATACTCGAATTGACCAGTGGACTAGATATTTCGGCGATGCTAAAATCCTATTAGGTTTAAGAAACACTAATTCACCTCAAGCAAGTTTTCCAACTTCCCAAATCAGCTCACCCTTCTCCGAACGACGGCGCTTGAGAGAAAATGACCCTGGCTTTAGGGATGACTGAGCGCTGGCAAAAGCAGACAGACTTTTTCAAGAATAAAGGCGTAACATACCATAAATTTAAAACTTTAAATCAGACAAACTGCTTTAGGTCTAGATTATTGTTAGATTAATAAAAAGCTAATTAAGCTAGATTATTCGCTCGATATCTATTAACAATTACATTAACTAGATTTAACTTGACAGGTGTATCTTGTATGGGAGAAATAAATATTAAAAACATGAGTCAGGGTTAAAACAGCTTTATGTCAAAAATTAGTCGCCGGCAATTACTAATTTTCTTTGGAAGCAGTGCTGCCGCAAGCGTATTAGCGCCTCAATTAAGTCAAAAATTATTGGGCGACTCCGGCACGGCTCAGGCTCAAGTTCCGCTGACCTTTACTCCAGTGCGCCTACCTCACCCGCTCCCTATTTACCAAAAACAGTCCAGTTTTATACCAACAGGAATCGAGAAGGGCACGATCGCGCCTGCCTCGGCAGATACCAAGCTGGTAAATTACACAGTTATGGATGACCTGATCGTACCGCCAGAGTACGAACGTTATGTAATAGTGCGTTGGGGCGATCGCGTCTTCCCCGATCGAGCCGACTACTTCGGCTACAACTGCGATTACACCGCCTTTATCCCCAATCGCGGCAGCGACAGCGACGGCTACCTCTGGGTCAATCACGAATACGTCTCCTACCCCATGTCCAAGGTAGCGCCAACCGACGTAACGGAAGACCTCACAGCCTTCCCAACCACAGATCGCATCGTACTCGGTCTAGATTTATCTGTGAAAAATCGCGCCACCCTGGGCGAGTTCATGTACAACTTAGGCGGTTCCATCCTCCGAATTGTCAAAACCAGCGATCGCTTCCAAGTAGTCCCCAGTGACTCCAAAAACCGCCGCATTCACGGTCTTTCTGGCTTAGCCATCAACAGCCAGCGTTCTGACCAATATAAAAACGTCACATCTTGGGGCAACAGACAAGGCGACAATAACTTCTTATACGGCACTGGCCCCGCCGCTACCCAAGTTTTCGAGCAAGTCAACTCAGACGGCCTCGGCAACCGCATCATCGGCACCGCTTACAACTGTTCCGGCGGCACCACTCCTTGGGGAACCATTCTCTCAGGCGAAGAAAACTTTCAAGGTAGCGAAGTCTTTTTCGTCGGAGTTCAGGAAAACATCAAACCGAATGGCAGCCAGACAAGCTACATTAACGGCACAACGGGTTCAGAGTTCGGCTTAACCGGCGAAAAATATGGCTGGATGGTCGAAGTCGATCCCGCTGAACCCAACTTCCGCCCCCGCAAACACACCTGGTTAGGGCGCTTCCGCCACGAAAACATCGCCATTCGCGCAGAAGCAGGGGGGCGGCTAGTCGCTTACATGGGAGACGATCGTCGAGGCGGCCACACCTGGAAATTTGTCAGCAATGGGACAATTGGAGATATCAACGACAAAAGTAATAGCAGCTTGTTTGAAAATGGGACGCTGTATGTAGCTCGTTACAACCGCGACTTTACAGGCGAATGGATTCCCTTAACCTTAAATGCTCGTACCAATCCGATCGCACCTTCAATTCTCGCTGAAGCTGAGGTCGCAAGTCTCGGTCAAGCTCAAAGAAATGCTCCCCTCCGCTTACCAAAGCGCAAAGGAATTGCCGGTCAAACTGACGACGGCGGTTCCTTCGTGGTGGATATTACCAATGAAGCCAAAGTGCTGTCAGATTATCGTAATAAGACCCTCGCAGATTTCTACACCAGTCAAGGTGCAGTTTTAGTCGATGCCTTTTTAGCAGCCAATCTCATTGGTGGAACTCCCACAGCGCGGCCAGAGGATTTAGAAATTAACCCGCTGACTAAGGAAGTTTTCATTGCCTATACTGACGGCGCACCCGGCAGTGACGGCTACCCTGACTCCCGCATTTTTGTCGTCGCCAAGTACAACCGCAATGTTAACAGCGTCCAGCAGTCGGGAGGGCTTTACAAGATTATTGAAAACAGCGCTGATGGTACTGGTACAACTTTCCGCTGGCAACGGTTTGCCCAAGGTGGAGAAGCGGGGGCGAAAGATGGCGCTGGTTTCGCCAGTGTAGACAACATCCTCTTCGATCGCCAAGGAAACGTTTGGGGGGTCACGGATATGTCTACTGGCACTCACAACGGTTTTGATGTTGGTGCCGCTGGCAAGCCAAACCCCATCGATCACGCTCGATCCGGTAATGTGGCTGAGTTTACGGGAGTTTTCGGCAACAACTGGCTGTTTATGATTCCCACTACAGGCGCGAATGCCGGAGAGGTAATTCCCTTTGCTTACGGGCCAAACCGCTGCGAGATGACTGGGCCAACTTTAGTTGGGAATACGCTGATTCTTGCAGTGCAGCATCCGGGAGAAGATTGCCCAATCGATGACGGAACTGTGTTGCGGCGATCGATCGAGATGTTGGATTTGAATGGCAGTTTGTTTACTCAGACGCGGGTAGTGTTACGTGGTAGCAGTTGGCCGAGCAATATTGAGAAAGATGCTCGCCTTGTACCTCGGCCTTCTGTGGTTGGTATTCGTCGTGTTGATTCTAATAGCAGGTTTATCTAGAAGGTTGATTGTTTAGTTGAATAGGCCGGCAAAGCTCATTGGTGTCAACTTAACGTCAAACCCTTAATCCGACAGGGGTTAAAACCCCTGTCTCAAAGATCAAGTCCTCTGAAGAGGACTAATACAGCCGATTCCAGGTTTATGCTGTAAATTTAACAATTTTCTTCAGTCCTCTTCAGAGGACTTTAGCTATTAGACAGGGGTTTTAACCCCTGACGGGCTTTCGGATGGCAGTTGACACCAATGGGCAATGCTGCGCCCCTATTGCTAATTTGTAGATGCCTCTAAAAAAGCTAGTACCCAGGGCGGCTGTAAATAAGCCGATCCAAAAGGCTATGCTGTCTTCTATACTGGTATGTCACCTGTAATCAAGCCTAGAGACCTGAATCAACTATCATGCGAACCCACTATTGCGGCCAACTCCTAAGCGATCGTATTGGAGAGACTGTTACCCTGTGCGGATGGGTAGACCGTCGGCGCGATCACGGTGGCGTTATTTTTCTGGATTTGCGCGATCGCACCGGACTTGTGCAAATTGTCAGCGATCCCCAACGCACGCCAACTTCCTATGAAGCGGCTGACCATTTACGCAGCGAATATGTGGTTAGAATTACGGGGAAAGTGACGCGACGGCCTGAAGATTCCCTCAATCCTAAGTTAGCGACGGGAGAGGTAGAAGTTTATGCAGCGGAAATTGAGTTATTGAATGCAGTTCGCAAACAGTTACCGTTTCAGGTTTCGACGGCGGAAACTGAAAGCGTGCGCGAAGACTTGCGGTTGAAGTATCGATATTTGGATTTGCGGCGCGATCGTATGAGTCGTAATTTGCAACTCCGCCACCAAGTAGTTAAAGCTATCCGCCGTCACCTCGAAGATGCGGAAAATTTCATCGAAGTAGAAACGCCAATTTTAACTCGTTCTACTCCTGAAGGTGCGAGAGATTATCTAGTTCCCAGCCGCGTCAATCCGGGGGAATGGTACGCTTTGCCGCAGTCGCCGCAGTTGTTTAAACAATTATTGATGGTTTCTGGTTTTGATAGATATTATCAAATTGCCCGATGTTTTCGCGATGAAGATTTGCGGGCAGATAGACAGCCCGAATTTACTCAATTAGACATGGAAATGAGCTTCATGTCTCTGGAAGAAATTCTGGAATTAAATGAAGGTTTAACCTGTCACATATTCAAAACTGTTAAAGGGATTGATTTGCCTCGTCCTTTCCCCCGTTTAACTTATGCTGAAGCGATGGGACGCTACGGCAGCGATAAACCAGATACTCGCTTTGGATTAGAATTAGTCGATGTTTCCGACTTAATGAAAGATTCCGGGTTTAAAGTATTTTCGGGTGCTGTAGCCTCTGGCGGGATTGTGAAAGTATTGCCAATTCCCGGCGGGAATGATGCCATCTCAAATGTGCGGATTAAACCAGGCGGTGACTTATTCAAAGAAGCAAACGAAGCAGGCGCAAAGGGTTTAGCTTATATTCGCGTCCGCGATAACGGCGAAATTGATACGATTGGCGCAATTAAAGATAACCTGAAAGAGGAACAAAAGCAAGAATTACTAACTCGCACGGGTGCAAAACCTGGTCATTTACTATTATTTGGTGCAGGTGATGCGCCAACTGTAAATAAGACTTTAGATAGGTTGCGTTTAGCCGTTGGTCAAGAGTTGGGATTGATTGATAAGGATAAGATGAATCTGTTGTGGGTGACAGATTTTCCAATGTTTGAATGGAATGCTGATGAAAAGCGTTTAGAAGCATTACATCACCCGTTTACTGCACCGCATCCTGATGATATTAACGATCTGAAAACGGCGCGAGCCCAAGCTTACGATTTAGTCTTAAATGGCACTGAAGTCGGCGGCGGTTCTCGCAGAATTTATCAGCGGGAAGTTCAGGAAAAAGTATTTGAAGCGATTGGATTATCGACAGAGGAAGCTTACAATAAGTTTGGCTTTTTGTTAGATGCCTTTGAGTACGGTACGCCGCCTCACGGGGGAATTGCTTACGGTTTGGATCGATTGGTAATGCTATTAGCTGGTGAGGAGTCAATTCGCGATGTAATTGCGTTTCCGAAGACGCAGCAGGCGGGGTGTTTGTTAACGAATGCGCCGTCTGGGGTAGATGATAAACAGTTGAAAGAGTTGCACGTTCAATCGACTGCTAAGCCGAAGGTTTAGTGAGGAGAAAATTAGGAGGCGATCGCGTTTCTGTTGAGAGTGCGATCGCTTTTAAGTATTGATATAAAAGATGGAGAATTTACAGGTACAATTCGGGGCTACGATGGTTATGGTATGTTTTTTGTTGAATCAATTGGTTATAGAGTTGAGCCGGATGGTAGCCGTCTTTTACTTTATTTATGATATAATTTAATATCTGTAGGACTGGTGAAATTTATTTTAATAACGGCAATGATCCCAGCTACCTCAATAACAACTGACTATCAAATAACTATAACTTCTCGACTCTGGCAAAGAGTTGAGCAAATTGCCGGAGAATTTAACTTGTCTGTTTTGGAACTATTGGAACAGATAGGTGAAGGTCAATTGAAAGTTGTTGCGGCCCAAACAAATTCAGAAAAACTGACTTGTATAGATATTGCAAATTATTTCATCTGGTTAGCCTCAAAAATTGATGTAGCAATCAATGTCTACAAGCTACAAAAACTGGTATATTACGCTCAAGCTTGGCATTTAGGAGTTTACGGAACCTCACTATTTGAGAAAGATTTTCAAGCATGGATTCATGGTCCGGTGATTCCTGATTTATTAGAGAAGTATCAATGCCAATTTAATTGGGAACCAATTATAGAAAAAATTGAAGAACCGAAACTTCCCGAACAAATTGGGGAATTTATAGAAGAAGTTGCCGAGGCATATTTTGAGTATGATGATGAAACTTTAGAGCGAATGATTTGCAGTGAAAAGCCTTGGCTAGAAGCAAGAGGGGATTTGCCGAGAGATGAATCTTGTCATACCATTATTTCTCAAGAATCGATGAAAAAATATTATTCTGCCCGTGTCAAAGAAGAAACTTCTGTCTAAAATTGTCCCTTCTCAACAGAAACCGCCAGCAGGTTTGGGATTTTCTTTCAAGTATTTGCAAACGCAGAATGAAAAATTTTCAATTCGCGATCGCGATCCGAATTATTTTACTGCTTTTTTGGAAAGGTTGCGGGATTTATCAACATTAACAGCACAAGAAGTGAAGATGAATCGCAGTCAATCTCTTCGCTGTCATCCCATTAAATGGCGAGAAACAACTGAACCGAATGGGTTTGGTATCGCTAATGAAAAAGAATTAGTAACAATTCCTTATCAGTTTTCTCTTTCAAGTAATGAACATGGTCGAGTACATGGTTTTTTTATTGAAGATGTATTTTATATTGTTTGGTTAGATCCGAACCATAATCTTTATCAGTAAGCATTGGTTTTCTAAATAATGGAAGGAAAAGGCGATCGCATTTCTGTTATGATTCGGGGCTACGAGCGTTATGGTATGTTTTTTACAGTTTTTAAGGATATGTGGGAAGAGAGGTCTTCCCATCGACGCTCTAATTATTGTCCCATAATTAGTACCTCGTTAATAACTAACATTATTAATATGCTTGCAAGAATAAACTTGTGTCAAGTCGGATAATATCGGAAAATGCCGGGAGTTTTACAAATTACAGTTTAGGCAAAAATCGGATTTTGCCTGGTAGTATCGGAAAAAGTCGGATTATAATAGGTAAAATCCCTTGTACCTACCCGAAAATGGACGTTAAAGAAATCTTAAAGTTTGCCGACGACCTAGTATTTACCAAAACTGGGAAGCACCTAGACGATGTACAAGATGCTGTGCTGCGTGGTGCTTGGAAAGGTAACACATACACTCAAATCGCAGAGGAATCAGGCTACAGCGATGGTCATCTTAGAGATATTGCCTCACAATTATGGAAAATCCTATCAGGTATATTAGGTGAAGAAGTTAATAAATCAAATTTTCGCTCCACAATAGAGAGGTGTAGATTGTCTATTACTTCATCAACTTTTGAAAACAATTTTGCCAATAATAACATCAATATTTGTAGAGATATTGTAAACTCTCCAGCAGTCTCACAAGTGCGATCGCACCCTAAACCCGACAGCGACAAACCCCAAACCTGCCAAGACTTAAGAGACGCACCCGATATCACCCCACTATACGATCGCACACTCGAACTCACCACCCTAGAACAATGGATTGTAGGCGATCGCACCCGCCTAATCGCCATATTAGGACTCAGCGGCATAGGCAAAACCGCGATCGCACTCCACCTCTTACCACAAATTCAGCATCAATTTGAATATGTAGTTTGGCGAAGTCTTCGCACATCCCCAACCCTAGAAACCACCTTAAAAAACCTAATTAAATTTATCTCCGATCGAGCAGATGGCGATTTGCCAGTCAGCACAGATGATAGACTTTCAATATTGATAGAATATCTGCGATCGCACCGTTGCCTCATCATCTTAGATGACGTACAAACCATCCTCAGTAGCGGACAAATAGCAGGTAATTACCGTCCTGAATATGAAAATTACGGCACACTATTCAGACTTATATCAGAAATTCCCCACAACAGTTGCTTAATCCTCAACAGTTGGGAACCCCCTAGAGAAATTGCCGCATTAACAGGAGAAACTGCGCCCGTTCGCACATTATATCTAGGTGGATTGGGTACAGCAGCATCCGAAATCTTCAAAGACAAAGGTTTACTTGAAGACGAGAACTGGCAAACTATTATTAACACCTACGGAGGCAATCCCTTATGGTTAAAAATAGTTGCTACAATGATTCAAGAATTATTTAATGGTAAAGTTAGCGAATATTTAAAATATGATATCTTGTTTCTGGGGGAAGAATTAAAAACAATATTGCAGCAACACTTAAATCGCTTGTCTAACTTAGAAAAACAGGTAATAACACACATCGGGAATGCAGCCGAATCCATCTCAATTTCCCAATTGATAAAAGATATGAAATTGCCTGCCTCAGAGTTAATTAATGCCGTTCAATCCTTGAGAAGGCGTTCATTGATTGAGAAACAAGAACAAGAAAATGTAACACTTTTGAACCTATCACCGACGTTCAGACAATATGTGAAAAAACAATAGGTTCGTCTCGATAAAATTTAAACAGGACTTACGCGCTCCAACAAAAGAAACCGGGTTTTTTACACATTTTCTAGCTGCAATGAAGTATTTTGGTAAAAACCCGGTTTCTGGGCCTTGCGGTACAACGATATAAAATATACACTAATATTAGTTAAGGGCGATCGATTTTAATAATCAATCACCCTTAAAACGACCGATTTTCTCTCTTTTTTCCAAAGTTTATGATGACTGCAACCAGTTGCGAAACTTAACCGCTGCCGTACCAAGAGATTGACCTACTTGCTTTTTCAACCGCCACTTTTGAAAAGCTTGCTCGTACTCTTCCCCTTCACTTTGATAGGTATTCCAAGCACTAAGAGACAGTCCTAATCCCCAACCTAATAAAATGTAAAGCGACCAAGAAAGCTCGTGATTTGATGCTAAATTAAGCAGCAATAAGAAAGTATTGACAATACCGTACTTAACTAAATTTTGCTGCAATTTGCTGCGGCGATAAGCATTAAAAACATTCTTTTCTTGAAATTCTCCCCTATGGGCCATCCATTCCAATTCCGCCGCCTGAATGTCCGCTGGAGAGATACCTAATTCACTGGCCACCTCGAAAAGCTGGGTTCTAGACATTTCTCCGGTTTCTTCTCTACGCGCGATCGCTAACTGGAGAATTTTTTGAGCATCCTCCGAGGCATAGGTTTGAGTGATTTGATTTTCTGTTGTCGCCATATTAAGTTTTCTAGCTTCCTAACATCTTCTCTATCTTATCTACATTAAGCGGGAAATGACAGTAGTGAAAAGGGGGGATTTCACTACTAGCAATGTAAATTCTGGGCAGAACTCAAGTTATAGGCTAATAAGTAGGTGGACATAAATAAACGCTACTATATAATTGCGAGTAGCAACTAAGCAATCCCAAGTTTTTACGTTCGCGAAGCTTGCTCAAAGAGCGTATCCTTTGTTACTGGCAATCAAACATAATGTTAACAGTTAACAGTCAACAGTTAACCCTTAACAAATAAGGCATAACTATAAATATTATTTTGCGCTACAATGACAAATAATTGCTTAATGTATTTCATTAGAACTTTATCTGTAATTATGACTAATCGTCTTGCCCAATCTCAAAGTCTTTACCTCCGCAAACACGCTGAAAATCCCATTGATTGGTGGTCTTGGTGCGATGAAGCCTTGGAAATAGCTAGCCGCGAAAACAAGCCGATCTTTCTTTCTGTGGGCTATTCTAGTTGCCACTGGTGTACTGTGATGGAAAATGAGGCATTTTCTAATGTTGCGATCGCAGAGTACATGAACGCCCATTTTATCCCCATTAAAGTCGATCGCGAAGAACGTCCTGACTTGGATAGCATCTATATGCAGGCGTTGCAAATGATGACTGGTCAAGGTGGTTGGCCCCTGAATATTTTTCTCGATCCCATCGATCGCATTCCCTTCTATGGCGGTACTTACTTCCCAGTCGATCCCCGCTATGGAAGACCTGGCTTTCTAGAAGTTCTGCACGCAATTCGCCGCTTTTACGATCTGGAAAAAGGCAAGTTGCAAGCTTTCAAAGAAGAGATTTTAGCACATTTTCAGCAGTCTGCGGCACTGTCTGGAATGGAGAAGTTAAGCGGTGAATTACTCCGACGCGGTTTAGAAACTAGCACTGCGATTATTAGCGCTCGCGAGTATGGCCCCAGTTTTCCAATGATGCCTTATTCTGAATCTGCTTTGCGCGGAATGCGGTTTAATCTTGAAGGCAAATCTGACAGTAAGCAAGTTTGCACGCAGCGGGGTTTAGACTTAGCTTTAGGTGGCATTTATGACCACGTTGCTGGCGGATTTCACCGATATACCGTTGACGGAACTTGGACTGTACCGCATTTTGAAAAGATGCTCTATGATAACGGTCAAATTGTTGAATATTTAGCTAATTTGTGGAGTGCAGGAGTTAGAGAACCAGCTTTTGAGCGTGCAGTTGCGGGGACGGTAGAGTGGTTGCAAAGGGAAATGATTGCGCCTGCTGGTTATTTTTATGCTGCACAAGATGCTGACAATTTCACCAATATCGAAGAGACTGAACCGGAGGAAGGAGCGTTTTATGTTTGGAGTTACAGCGAATTAGAAAATTTGCTGGAAGCTGATGAATTTAGAGAACTTCAAGAGCAGTTTACTGTCACGCAGACGGGCAATTTTGAAGCTAAGAATGTCTTGCAACGCCGCGAGCCTGGTAAACTGAGTTCTATTCTGGAAACTGCTTTAGCTAAACTATTTAAAGTTCGCTACGGTGCTGTTCCTGAAAGTGTCAAAGTCTTTCCTCCAGCGCGTAACAATCAGGAAGCTAAAAGTTATGATTGGCCTGGTAGAATTCCAGCGGTGACTGATACTAAGATGATTGTAGCTTGGAATAGCTTAATGATTTCTGGTTTAGCTAGAGCTGCTGCTGTTTTTCACAATTCAGAATACTTGGAATTGGCTGCTAAAGCTGCTAATTTTATCTTAGACAATCAATGGATTGATGGCCGCTTTCACCGACTAAATTATGACGGCAAATCGGCTGTTATGGCGCAGTCTGAAGATTATGCTTTGTTTTTGAAAGCACTGCTAGATTTGCATCAGGTATCTGAGGGTTGGTTGGAGACAAAACCTGATAGTTTCAACCTCAAACCTGAAGTTTGGTTAGAGAAAGCAGTGAAAATACAAGAGGAGTTTGACGAATTTCTTTGGAGTATTGAGGTAGGAGGTTATTACAATACTGCGAGTGATGCAAGTGCAGATTTATTAGTACGGGAACGCAGTTATACAGATAATGCAACACCAGCGGCGAATGGAGTTGCAATCGCGAATCTTGTACGCCTAACATTGCTAACAGAAGACTTGCAATATCTCGATCGCGCTGAGCAAGGTTTGCAAGCTTTTAGTAGCGTGATGCAGGAGTCTCCTCAAGCTTGTCCGAGTCTGTTTGCAGCGCTCGATTGGTATCAAAATTGTACCTTGATTCGTACTACCAGAGATGAAATTTCCGGCTTGATTTCCCAATATCAGCCAACTGCTGTTTATAAGAGCGAAAGCAATCTAACAGAGGGCGTGGTAGGATTAGTTTGTCAGGCTTTAAGTTGTAAGAAACCTGCTAAAACTAAAGAGCAGTTGTTAGAACAGATTCAACAAAGCCAAATCCGAGGTTGATTTTTATAGGACTTACACACGCTTTACGTAACGCCGCCCTCTAGGCGGTAAATAAACCGCCCAGAGGGCGGCGTTACGAGGGTGTCTTTACTCTATTGTTACGAATCAACCTAATATTAACAAAAGAAGAATCTCAAATATACAATGCCGTTACCAACAGTAATTTTACCAGGATATTTCGCTGCCGCCTCGGAATATAGCGAATTAGAGAAAATTCTGCGCGATCGCGGTTTCCCGACTCTGATAGTACCCCTAAGTCAACGGGATTGGTGGCCAACAGTAGGAGGGCGATCGATGATACCCATTTTGCGATCGCTCGATCGCACAGTCAAGCAAGCCCTGCAACAATATAATAGCTCTCAGATTAACCTCATCGGTCACTCAGCCGGCGGCTGGATTGCGCGGATATATCTCGGAGAAAAGCCCTATACTATTCATGGAGACGTAGCCGAAGACGTTGGTTTATGGAACGCTTTCCCCTCTGTAAATACCCTGGTTACTTTGGGTACGCCTCACGTCAGTCAGGAAAGATGGACTCGCAAAAATCTAGATTTTGTCAAGATTCACTATCCCGGTGCTTTTCATCCAAATGTTCGCTATGTCTGCGTTGCAGGTAAGGCAGTTTTTGGGAAACGTGGCTTTAAAACCTGGTTAGCTTATAACAGTTATAAACTGACAATTGGGATCGCAGAAACTTGGGGAGATGGAATTACTCCCGTAGCCGCAGCACATTTAGAAGGTGCAGAAAATTTAGTTTTAGATGACGTTTGGCATTCACCGCGATCGCCTGGTAAATGGTACGGTTCACCTGAAATTGTACCATCTTGGATAGAATATTTACGGTAGAAATTCTTGGTAATTGGTAATTGGTAATTGGTAATTGGTAATTGGTAATTGGTAATTGGTAAT
>NZ_JAQMUA010000121.1:0-18706 GCF_028330895.1 Kamptonema animale CS-326
ATGGGGCCACTTAACAATTTCGACCCCATCTTTTTTTAGCTCAGGTTGGGTAAATCCGCTACTGGTGGGGGAGTTGACGGGGTTGTCACCCCGTCAAGTTAAAACCCCTGTCTTATAGCTAAAGTCCTCTAAAAGAGGACTATATATCGGTACAGTATTTTAGTTAGTCGTCTTCAGACGACTTATGCTATTAGACAGGGGTTTTAACCCCTGGCGGGTTGGGTTGTTGAAGAATGAAACCGCCTTGCTTTTTAAGGTTGGGGCGATTTCAGATGTGTTGCCATAATTATCGGAAATTGATATTACATCACATCCCAAATAATCAACCGAATTGGCGTAGGATTATAGGCATTACAAGGGTTATTCATTTGCGGACAGTTAGAAATAGCTACCAAGGCGTTCATTTCTGCTTGCAAATCAACGGTACTACCTGGATCGGAAATGCCATCAACAATCTCAAGTTTGCCATCTTCACTGACTGGCACATTCATAAAGAAATTGATGTTACTGACTAAATCGCGCTTTCCTAAACCATAGGGAGTAATTGCGGCTAGGAAATTTTCAACGCAGGCGTGTTGGTATTTTTTATCGAGTCCAAATCGCACCGAATTACTCTCACAACTACAAGCACCGCCAGAGGTATCATGTCGTCCACAAGAGTCAGCAATAATTGTCATTATCGCTCGTCCTTCATTGGAAATAAGTTTACTGCCAGTAGTTACAAAGATGTTACCTTGACGGACAATAGTATCGGGGGCACTGTAACGTTCTGAAGGATCGTCGGCGTTGTAAACTAGAAAATCTACTGCCTGATTTCCGCCTAAATCGACAATGCGAAGAATCTGTCCTTTTTTGAGAACGTGCGACCAAGGATGTCTCGCTGGTAACACTTCGTCGTAAATTGCTGTTGCTGGATCTAGAATTCGTTGTGACGTTAAAACCATGATGCAATTCTCCTTAATAAATGTCCAATTTTTCGGGTTTAGCTTTGCTTTACCCCAACTACAAATTAATTACTGAACAAACAAAACATCGGTGTTAATGAATCCGCGAATTACTTCCGGGTTGGCGGTGCGGCATAAATCGTCGGGTGAGGGTGTTGGCGATTTCCAAACTTGAATTTGAATTGGTTTGGGATCGTAAGTCGAACTGGAATGCAAGATATGAGGACAGTTAGAAATCGCTACTAATACATTCATTTCTGCCCGCAAATCGATGAAGCTACCAGGTTTCTCACAGCCTTCTAAATATTCCATTGCCCCATCTGGCTTGACAGCAATGCGAGTAAATAGGTTAAAATTAGGCATGATATCTTTTTTGCCTAAACCCCGCCTTGTCAATGCTTTGATAAAGTTATCTCGCGAGTTTTTCCAGTCTCCATTGCCGTATTTTTCACTATTACTAGCAGCATTGCTGCACCCTGATAGTAAATCGTGATAGCCAGAGGTATCTTCAGTAATGGAAAATAAAATGCGTCCCATATCTGTGTAGAGCACCATGCCTTTTTTTAGAAAAGCATTGAATTGAATTTTTGCGGTGTCTGCTACGTTTAATCGTTCGATGGGGTTGTCGGCGTTATAGCACAGCATAGAAACGCCTTGAGAGCCTTCTAAATCGGTGATACGGAGGGTATTTCCGCGCTTGATGATACCTGACCAATAAGCGCCACCGGGAATCACTTCTTCCATCAGCACAAGGCTGGAATCGAGTTTAGAATTTGTGTTAATTGGTGCTTGCACCATGAGCTCCTCCAGATAAGATATGAGGTGAATAATCTGTGGTGTGAGCTTTACTCAAATCGCAAAAGCCCAGGAGTTTACCAACAGTAATTATGACTGTGTGGTTCTCCCGGGCTTTTCTCCCGCCGTGTGACCAATTTAATTTCCCAATCGTATTTTTTAGGGATAATTGAATATTGGCTGCTTCTCTTGGACCAGACATCTAGTTCTCTCACTAGATCGGAACCCTAGAAGCGATTCCTATGCAATTTTTAGCTGAAGTCAGTTTGTAATTGTTTAGCTTAGCCTTTGTTTTTTTAGGCTAGATAAATGCTGACTTAGATGTTTTGAGGTTTAGCTTAACACCATACTTTATTGTAATTTATTTTACACCAAAAACCCAGATTAAAAAAGTATCTACAGCTACATTTCTCTAGATTTTTTGAGTAAGATTTTGAAATGCGATCTCTGGGTAAGGTGGGCGCTCGCCGAACCGATACGCTGGCTATGAATTATCAGCTTTTTTGCGGCGAGCGCCCACCCTACATTTAATTATGTATGCAATTTTTAATTATGTTTGCAATCGCAGAAAATGCTATTTTTATGTGAGTCTTTTCTCATTCCTAATTAAGCAGCAATTGCAACTGCTTCCTGTCCATGTTTCCGCAGCAAATCCATCAATTCATCGCGGTAGTCATGAAATCTGGAATGGCGTTTAATGCTATGAGTACGTTCTGGCAGATGAATAGAAATTTCTTTCCTCACAGTACCAGGACGCGAACCCAAAGCATAAATCCGATTAGAAAGAAAGACTGCTTCTTCTACATCGTGGGTGATCATAAAAACTGTGATTTTGGTGCGCCGCCACAAATCT
Source organism: Kamptonema animale CS-326 (assembly GCF_028330895.1). Classification (NCBI taxonomy): domain Bacteria; kingdom Bacillati; phylum Cyanobacteriota; class Cyanophyceae; order Oscillatoriales; family Microcoleaceae; genus Kamptonema; species Kamptonema animale. The sequence goes on from NZ_JAQMUA010000121.1 coordinate 2,593, forward strand.
AACATGAATTCGTGCATGGATTCTTTAGTATGAACGTCTAAAGCACCAAAAGGTTCATCCATTAATAATACTTTTGGTTCTGAGGCGAGAGCACGCGCGATCGCGACTCGTTGTTTCATCCCCCCTGATAATTCCTTCGGTAAAGATTGAGCAAACTTAGTCAATCCTACTACATTCAAATAGTAGCTTGCTTGTTCCCGTCGCTCCTTTTTTGGTACGCCTTGAAGTTTGAGGCCAAACTCAGTATTTCCCTGCACGTTCATCCAAGGATAAAGAGTGTAGTGTTGAAATACCATACCGCGATCTGGGCCTGGTGCAGTCACGGTATTGCCATTAATTTTAACTTCCCCAATTGTTGGTCGATCCAATCCGGCAATCTGCCTCAGCAATGTAGATTTTCCTGAACCAGATGCACCTACAGCACAGATGAATTCGCCTTTTTCAATGGTCATATTAATGTCTTTCAAGACAACTAATTTACCATTTTTAGTTTCAAAGTGTTTGTGTAGATTGTTGATTTGCAGAAACATTAGTTAATCCTCGTGCGAGCAGTAAATGAAAGTTATCAAGTTATTGGCAGTTGTACGGTAAAGTACGTTACAATTTCTCGGTAATTTTGGCAGCAATTATTTTTTCTGGCTGGCCCATTTGCATGAAACTTGGAGCATATATTGAAATAACAAGTCAAAGGTAAGTCCGATCACTCCAATTACAATCAACCCGACAAAAATTTCATCGGTTTTGAGAAATCGACCGGCAACGCTGATCCGGCGGCCTAAACCTTCTGTGGCTGCAATTAATTCGGAGACGATTACCAGTTGCCATGCGGCGGCAAAGTTGATGCGGGAAGCATCAATAATTCCCGGTAAAACGTGGGGTACAATTACATGAGTCAGAGTTTCCCAGCGATTGCCACCTAACATATAAGTTGCTTCAATTAAATCTTTTGAAACAAACTTAACGGTATCCATTACCATCAAAGAATTGAAGAAAAATACACCAATAAAAATCAGGGTAATTTTAGGTTCTTCACCAATTCCTAGATAAAGAATTAGCAAGGGAATAAAGGCAGGTGCAGGCATATATCGCATCAAGCCAAAAATGGGTTCTAGCAAGGCGCGAATACTCGGAAAACTGCCCATCATTACGCCAATGGGAATAGAAAAAAGCGAAGCGAAGAAAAATCCAACTCCCACTCTCCACAAACTTGCTACGGTGTCTTTTAAGAGATCGCCGCTACTCCATAACCTCCCAAAAGCTTCTAAAACATTACCGGGAGATGGTAAAAATTTTGGGTCTACTTTAATGAAGGTTGTTACTAACCACCATAGCAGTAATGGTAATGCAATAGATGTCAGAATTAAGCCAGTATTTAAGGGTTTAGGGATGTCTTCGGCAAGTCGCCAAAAAACGGTGGGATTTAGGCTTTTTGGCTTGAGATGAGATTGGATCGATTGTGGTTCTGGATTTGGGGACATGATCAAATTTCCGATTTCTAACTAGGACTTTTTGACTTTCTCGGCATAAGCTTTGATGAAGCGATCGTCAAATAGTTTGCTCATGTCTGGTTTGGTTTTAGCTAAACCTACTTCTGTGAGAAATTTGCTCATTTCTTCGGCCGCAAATGGTAAGGAGTTTAGGCTATTTCCAGGTTGAAAAGCTTTTAAGTTTTCTTCAATAGTGAAGATTTGAGTACCGTCAGCGTATTGTTTATATTCATCAACGCTGACTCCGGCTCTTTTGGCCATAATCTCGTAGGATTTGTCTTTGTTGGTATTGATGTATTCTAATGTCGCAAACCAGGAATCTACAAGGGATTGTACGCGATCGGGGTGTTCTGTAACGAATTTGCGTGTGAATACAAGATGATCTGAAATTGAGCCAGGAAAATCTTTAGAACTAAAAAGTTCTTTGCTTCCTGTGCGCTTTAATGCTTGTGTTGTAAAGGGAGCAAATACTGCAACTGCATCGACTTGTCCGCCGACAAAGGCGGCTGCGGCTTTACCAGTTTCTAAGGGGACAAATTGAATATCTTTGGCTGATAATCCGGCTTTTTTTAGCCCTAATAGTAAGAGAAAATGATCGACTGTTCCTTCTTCGGCGGCAACTTTTTTGCCTTTAAGATCGGCAACGGAATTAATGCCTTCTGCAACAATTATTTTGTCATTTCCGGTAGAGTTATCGTTGACTAAAACAATAACTTGATCGGCTCCACCGGATATAGAGCTAACTGTATCTCCGAGGGTTTGGCTATTAGCATCTATCTGTTCAGCATTCAGGGTGCTGATGGATTCTAGGTAGCCATCAAACCACTTTAAATCTACGGAAATTTTGTTGGTTTCAAATATCTTTTGTTCTTGGGCAACTTGCCAGGGAAACCAACCGGGCCAAGCACTAAATCCTAAGCGTACAGCACTGACTGTACTATTTGATGTGTTAGTTGTTGAGTTGATTTGGCTGGCAGGATTTCCACAACTTACTGTTAGAGATAGTGTGAGGAAAAACAGAATACAGTAGGATAGAAGCGATCGCGTTAATTTTGCGGAGCAATATTGTATCTTCATGGCATATTCTGGTAAAAAACGGTGGATTTTCGAGGTGAATATGGTGATTGAAGTTAGGAACTTATAGCGGTTTTCTATTGGTATCTACTACTTTTAGTTAACCGTTAACAGTTAACCGTTAACAGTTAACAGTTAACCGTTAACAGTTAACCACTATATTTCGCTTTGTTCGCTTCCGCAAAGGCTCTATAAAAACGATAAAGCCCAAGAAAAAACGAACTCAGTCTTCTTGACTGATAGCGTTCCTCCCGGGCTTTTCTCCCGCCGTGTAACTGGCTAGTTATTCCTTAAAATTAAATATTTAGGCTTGCCAGTTTGCTTCTCTTGGACCAGCACTTGATTTTTCTAAACTTAATTAGATTTTTTGTTCAAATCGGAACCCTAGAAGCTGCTAATTTTTTTAGCTTGTGTCTGGAAAAATCTTGTGTGTAACTCAGAGATTTATTCGAGACTTTTAGTTATTGTAAAGTACCTAAACTTCTGGATAAGGTAGCAATAGTAGAGTATGATTACTTGATTGCTACTTTTCAGACGTTAACAGCAAATTTTCAGGGAAAATGTATAGTATGCTACCAAAGACTGCTATTCTAAGATTTTAAGATTAAGATTCCTTGATATAGTAATTAGGGCTGAAATTAGAACCTTGTCTGAGTTGCCATTAATCCTGTGAATGAAGAGAAAGATCGCACCCCCGAAAACCTTCCTGAGTGGTTGCATTGGGTGGAAACTTGCCCCAGTACGAACACTTGGGCAAGCGATCGCGCGTCCGAGCTCCAACACGGGGATGTCGTGTTTACAAGGCTACAAACCGCTGGACGCGGGCAACAGGGGCGCATTTGGTATGCACCGACGGGTGTTTTAACTGCTAGTTTTGTGTGCGATCGCTTGCATCCTTCGCAGTTACCGGGGCTCAGTTTAGCCGCCGCTTTAGCCGTAATTTATGCGATCGAGGATTTAGTGCCTGACTGTCGTGCTATGCTGCGTCAGAAATGGCCTAACGATGTCTTGATTGACGATCGCAAGTTAGCCGGAATTCTCTGCGAGGCGAATTCTAGTAGCGCTTCGGGTAGTGCTCGCGCGATCGTGGGGGTGGGGCTCAACCGCTGTGTTGATTTCGCGGAGGCGGGACTGGATGCGAAGGCGATCGGCAATGCGATCGCTTTGCAGTCTATTTCTAGTATAGTGCCGGATGAACTCTCTCTCCTGGAGCGGTTGCGGCATTATTTGCTCGAACTCGCCGATCTGCTTTCTAGGGTAGATTCTACAGGGAAAAACGTCGGTTTAGCCCTGTTGCTGCCAGAGTTACGCCGTCGGGATGCACTTCGCGATCGCGCGATCGTCCTCGAACTGCCTTCGGAAGCGATCGCAGGAGTCGCGATCGGCATTGATGAATCAGGCAGATTATTACTGCGTTTGCCCGATAATCAAATACGAGCCTTTACATCTGGGCGCGTTCGATGGAATTGAATTAAAAAGTATTTTATTAATTAGAATTATACCTTAAAATTTACTTAAATAAACGGGTATGTGAGCGTTCGCCGCAAAAATATTGTCACCAGAAAGCTAATATGGTTTCGGCGAGTGCCCACCTACAAATTATTCACATATAAATAATGACAAATCACCCACAAAATTCTTCAAACTCCCCCATTTGGCAACCATTCACCCAAATGAAAACAGCCCCCGCACCTCTGAACGTTGTGCGAGGAAAAGGAGCCATATTAGAATTAGCAGATGGGCGGCAAATTCTCGACTGCATTTCTAGTTGGTGGGTGACAATTCATGGACACAGCCATCCCGTACTCGCCAATGCTCTTTACGAACAAGCCCAAAAATTAGAACACGTAATCTTCGCTGGTTTCACTCACGAACCAGCCGAAAAACTAGCCAATAAATTGTTAACTCATACCCCAAAATCTCTCACAAGAGTTTTCTTTTCTGATAACGGTTCGACGGCCGTTGAAGTTGCCCTAAAAATGGCTTATCAATATTGGCATAATCTCGGAGAAACTAATCGTACAAACTTTATTAGTTTTGAAGGAGGCTATCACGGCGATACTATCGGAGCAATGTCAATGGGTGGCAGTTCCCTCTGGTGGCAACCTTTTAAACCTTTAATGTTTGCTACCGATATTGTTCCTTATCCTGCCACCTTTGACGACGATACCGAAGTAGAAACTCGCGAAGTATTAGCTTTAGAAAAAATTGAATTGTTGTTAAAGCAGAGCGATAACTATGCCGGGATTTTTATCGAACCCTTAGTACAAGGTGCGGGGGGAATGCGAATGTGTCGCCCTCAATTTTTGCAAGCTCTAGAAAAAATCGCCCATCAATATAATCTCTTATTGATTTATGATGAAGTAATGACTGGTTTTGGTCGGACAGGCGAACTATTTGCCTGTTTGAAATCGACAACTTCACCAGATATTCTCTGCTTATCTAAGGGTTTATCTGGCGGCTGTTTGCCAATTGCCCTAACCCTAGCAACGGAGAAGATTTACCAAGCCTTCTGGCAAGATGAATCTGACAAAGCTTTTTTTCACAGTCATTCCTATACTGGGAATCCATTAGCTTGTGCAGTCAGCGTAGCATCTTTAGAGCTGCTGGAGCAAAACCCCGAAGCCTATCAAGGCATGGAAAAAAAGCACCGCCGCTACCTGAATCAATACCTAAAAGGTCATCCCAAAATAGAACGGATTCGGACTTGTGGTACAATTGCAGCAATGGACATAAAAACTGAAAATGTCCCCGGTTATTTTAATCAAATTGCTCAACAGTTAAAAGCACGACTTCTAGAAGCCGGATTTTTACTCCGTCCCTTGGGAAATACACTGTATTTAATACCTCCTTACTGTATTTCCCCAGATGAACTAGAATCTATTTATGTGGCAATTCGCCAAATCTTGAATACTCTCTAACCCCTTGACTTTTACTAACATTTCGCTTATGAATCTCCCCAATTGGAACGGCTTGGCTGACAGTGCTTTGGCGGGAAAATGCCTCTCTCGCGAGGAATCTTTAGCCGTTTTAACCGCACCAGACGACTTTTTACTCGAACAACTAAGTGCAGCTTATCGGGTGCGGCGACACTACTGGGGAAATCGGGTAAGATTGCACTATTTACTGAATGCTCAAAGTGGCCTTTGTCCAGAGGATTGTCATTACTGTTCTCAGTCCAAGATTTCCACAGCAGAAATTGAAAAATATCCGCTTTTAGCTAAAGAGAAAATTCTGGATGCAGCGGAAAGAGCAAAACAGTTAAAAGCGGGTACATTTTGTTTAGTAATTTCTGGTCGCCAACCTAGCGAATCTACTTTTAATCGAGTTGTAGATGCAGTTGAAACTGTCAAGGCTAACTACGATCTTAAAATCTGTGCTTGTTTGGGATTATTGAGTGAAGAACAAACTCACCGCTTAGCAAAAGCGGGCGTAGATCGAGTTAATCACAATCTCAATACTTCCGAAGAATATCACGCTGAGATTTGTACGACCCATACTTTTGATGATAGAATTAAGACGGTTAATCATGTGAAAGCCGCCGGAATTACAACTTGTTCGGGTGGAATTTTGGGAATGGGTGAATCTGATGATGATGTAATTAATTTAGCGCTTTCCCTCCGGGAGTTGGGAGTTACTAGCGTTCCTGTTAATTTTTTCATTCCTATTCCCAGTACGCCATTTTCCGATGTAAAAACGTTAAATCCTCGTCAATGTTTGCGAATTCTTTGTTTATTTCGGTTTTTACTTCCCAGTCAAGAAATTCGGATTGCAGGGGGGCGAGAAGTGCATTTGCGATCGCTACAACCTCTCGGACTTTACGCTGCAAATTCTATCTTTGTGGGTGATTATCTCACGACTCCAGGTCAAACTGCCAATCAAGATTGGGAGATGATTCGGGATGCAGGATTTGTGCTAGAAGCTTCAGATGGTTCTCTGTTAGAATAGGGTAATTGGTAATTGGTAATTGGTAATTGCTAATTGCTAATTGCTAATTGCTAATACTTTTTCCTTCTTCCTTCTTCCTTCTTCCTTCTTCCTTCTTCCTTCTTCCTCGTTAACTTTGCTGTTCTAGCCAAACTACTCCATCTTTAAATAGTGGTTTTTGTCGCAGTAAGGAACCAAAAGGTACATCGCGATTTAAACGGGGTGCTTCCTGTAAAAAGTTGCTGTATTGGCGAGTTCTCCAGCCGTAGGGGGCGAAAAATTTTGACCCTTCTGCGGGTGCAAATTGTAACTTAGCATTGGCTGCGTTAAAAGATTTACCCCACTTTTTTTGCACTTGCTGCATTAAAAATGGCGAGGCTAATTCACAAACCCACCAGCGGAAATTAACATATCTCCGCAAATCAATTGCTAGAGATCCCACTTGTTCCGAAGTTAAATAAGCTAAGAGTCCTTCAGTAATAATTAACACTTTATTACTAGCAGCGCTAACTTGAGCAAAAAGCTGATTTCTTAAGGAGAGATTTGTCAAATCTAGAGGAACAATTTTGAGATTACAAATAGGTTTTTCACTAGCAAGTTTTTCCTGTTTGTAGGATGCGATCGCAGGTAAATCAACCTCAATCCAGACTAGAGAGGCGGGTAGTGACATCCGGTAAGGGCGAGTATCCAAACCCGCAGCGAGGTTGAGCACGGTATCCACGCCGTCGCTGCGGATGCTTTGCGCGATCGCCTCGTCGATCAGACAAGTACGGATAGCTACGGCCAACCCTGCCTTGTCAGGAGGCCCCCCAAGGGCTAAAATGAACTTTTCCCCGCGATCGCCTCCCAGCATTCGCGCCAAAGGATCGCAGAAATTGGCATCTAAGCGATCGCTTTCAATTGCACGCGCGATCGCAATCCCGAAAGCCGTATCTGATATACTCTCAATTGGCAGCAAATTATCACTCATATAAGCAAGGCGAAAGATAGGACATTTCAACTATTTGTAAATAATGATAGGATAGCATTATTAAGCACTATCACAAATAATCGAGGAGAATTATAAAGTGATTATTACTTCCCAGGAAATTGCACAGTTTCGCTCTCAATTAGCTGATTATTCAGAAGCTTTAAAAGCGCTGGATGTAATTGAAGACTGTGAAGGAGATGTAGAAGATGCAGCAATCTCTATGGCAATTCAAGTCGGACAAGAACCCAATACCTCTGATAATTGGCTGTCAAGTTTAGCTAAAAGATGCCGCGTTGTTCTCTGCGAAGAAGAGGTAAGATCGAATTTAATCAATGGACTATTAAAACCAGCAGTAGAAGCTTTGATTGAAGCCAAACTTTGTCCCGATATTTTAGCAACTCCTGTGGTTATTTATGTGGTCAAAACTGGAGTTAACGATTTTTGCGAACCCCTTGATTATCAACTTTAATAGGCAATGAAACTCGGACTATTTTTGAGACATCTAGGAACGCCCCTAATCTATTATCCTAAGCTAGCTAAATTTACGGGTGGTGTGGCTGCTTCTATCCTATTTTGCCAAGTATTTGACTGGCAATCTCAATTATCTCATCCCCAAGAATGGGTCAAAATTACAAGCGATGAAATTGAAAAAGCAACAGGTTTAAACCCTAGCGAACAAGAACTAGCACGCCGTCAACTACAAGAGCGTTTGTTACTCAAAGCAAGATTAGTTAATGATACCACCCTAGAACTTTGGGCAGATATTGACGCTCTTGAGAATAAAATTGATAATATTTTCACCGATCGATCTTCAGATATAATAGCACGCAATGGCGGCGAAACAAAAAATCTTCCTGTAGAAGTAGTTACTAACTACCCTACCTCAAATTTAACTATTAAAACTGATAAATTTTTCGGTCAACCTCGCCAACCCACAACAGTTAGAGTTACCCCCCATTATAAATTTAGTGGCCCTTGGCAGTCTGATGAGCAATTCGAGGAATTTCAGCGTATCTTATTAGAATACTATAAAAATCAAGGTCATCCGAATCCTTCTCGCTCTGTATTTTACGAAATTGATAACATGACAAAAGGCATTATATCTCCATTATGGGATGATTTCATCTCAGGGAAACCATTGGGAGAAAGCCAGAAAGTCAAGCGAGAATGGGAAATAGAACCAGGAGTGCCTTATCCAGCTTTTGAAGAAGAAAGGACACAATATTATGTTCACAAAGGGGAACCCTTAGAACAGGCAGTTTTAAAGGCGCGAACTGACTTGAGAAATCCCATTTTAGGCCGCGATTTGTGGGAAGGATTTTTGAGAAAGTGCGATCGAATAGCTGATGAGGCTATTAAGGCTAAAAAACATGGTTTAGAAACTCCTTATTTACCCGCTTCTTTTACTGATAAGCCTCAAATCACCAAAGAAAGTGTGATGAAAAAATTAGAAGCGATCGCGCCGCAATTTTCACTATTGTCATCAAATTATCATGTTCTTTCTGAGGCAAATTTAGAACAGCCAGAAATAGACGAACAAGCATTGCAGTCAGCAGATGATATCCCTAGTATTGCTTCTTTACAGGAGGCGTGTAAAACTACTATTGGGAGAAATATGATTGAAAATTTAATTGCTAAAAATCCGGACTGGGGATATGAAATGGTTGATGGTCAAGTTATAGAATCAATTCCTTTTTAGAGGTTGATATGCAGCGAATTAGTGATATCGATGTATTAGATTTGGGACGAGAATCCCTTTCTCAGGAAGAGAGAGAAAAACTGCGTCAGGAGAAATATCAGCAAGAGAGAGATAATGGCTATCAACAGTTAGCTGAACTCTGCTATTTAGGTGAGTATGGTGCAGCTAAGCAACTGGCTAATAGAAACCAAAAATGGGGTTATGAAATAGTTGATGGGATGGTCATGGAGAGGATAGATTAGAAGACATTGAGTAGTGAAAAAGCCACTTTACTGAACCCAACTTAGCAAGTCCTAAAAGTTAAGGCTTCTATAATCTCTTGGTTGATAGTAGTTCATTAGTTCTCCTACTTTTTTAATGTTCAAGTAGATAGCTTTAGGGTAATGTAACTTAGCTTAAGCAGTAGATATTACTTTACTACTTCACTTTTTGCGCTAAAATTATATTATCGCTAAGCCATCCCTCAAACCATGCTAACTCTCAATGCCAAAAATCTTACCCTCGGACAAGTCCACCAACTTTTTAACTTCCAGAAACAATACAATAACTCATTTACATCCCTATTATCTCTCGAACTTCTCACCGAATTTGAACAGCAAGAACTGTTGCAAATCAGGGATGACTTTGATAATTACCTCTCCAATGATAGAGTCTCAGAAGGACTCGTAAAAGCTCTAACTACTTTTCCATTAATGCGATTAGCTGGCTTCTATCGCCACCCAATTAATATTAGTTTAGAACAAGACATTGCCGATATTCTTATTGAAGATGAAGATATAACCATTACAGGGCGATTGGATATTCTAGCCATCAATAAAACAAAACCGATAACAAATGAAATATTTTTCTGGGTTTTAGTAATTGAGACTAAAAACAGCCTAATTGATCCATTAGCGGGTTTACCTCAACTTCTCACATATACTTCTAAGAGTATAGAACGTCAAGCCTCTGTCTGGGGTTTAACTACTAACGGTTCGCGCTATCAATTTGTATATATTCAGCACGGAAATCCCGCAATTTATCAGCTAATGCCACTGCTAAATCTGATGGAACCTGAATCGTCAATTTTATTGTTACAAGTTCTTAAAGCGATTTGCAAGCTATAAAAAAATGGTTTTGAGCTTTGAATTACGGAAACTGGCTATCAATCTCTCTGGCTTGATGTAAAACTCTGACAACTTCAATCCCCTCCGCAATTTTAGTATAAAATGCGTAACTCCTATTTTACAATTCCTCAATCATAACTATACCACCCTCTGTAAACTGCACGACTAATTCATAACCATCAAGCAAAGCAGTTCCAAGTAAAGGTCTCGATCCGGTTGCCAGGACCCGTACATCTCGCTCCTCTAAATTCCAAATAATAGTAGCTGCGTGTACGGGAAGCACTACATTGCTGTTGTCAGCAAGATTGACGCGCATATTATACTCAAAAGGTAAACCCAAGACCGTTACTGCGTCCAGAGGTAAGCAGACAAAATCTGTAAATCCTGTGTCTATTACAAATTCAATTACAACATCTCGTCGATTGGGCAAACGAAATGGTATTGCAACAGTTGCGTGCCTTAAGGTTACGATTCCAGAGATCATTTCAAGTCCGCTCCATTATGCCACTAATTGCGGCCGCAACCTTGAACCCAATCCGAATTCCAAAAAAACGACCATTCGGATTTTTTTTCCGCAAATTCCGAGCTGACTTCAAACCTCCAGTTGCATCTAGTTCGTACTCACCAGTCTCAATATCTATAATTACCATTTTGCCAATATTTTCTTCTCGTTCTACTTCTTGACGAATTCGCTCATCGTAGAGCTTTTCTGCACGTTTTGCAACTTCTTCGCGGCTCAATAAAATGATATCTTGCATAATTCACCTCTGCTCTCTGTGTTATAAAATTTTCCTAGATATCGAAGCAAAAAGTGGAGCTTTCAACTCAAACAATTAACTTAGCTCATTGTAACATAACGTTTTTTAATCGTGTATTACAGGTTGATTTAAGTGTGCTACTTGGCTATATTCCTGTTCGCTCCGCCATAAAAAAATTGAAGCAGGGAACATTCCCCACCTCAACTTTTACCTAACTATATTCCCTACAAAATAGGAAAGCTAATTAGTAACCTCTGGTATTTGGCTTGTGAACGATGAAGCTTAACACTTGGCACTGCTTCACGTTGTCAAAACCCATCACGCGGATGTAGCAAGTAGGATTTTCTTGACGGCAAGCTTGAATTTCGCTCATGATCTCTTGCACGCTTTTTGCGCCGAACAAAGGTAACTTCCACAGTGTCCAATAACGCATTTCAGCAGCAGAGGTTTCGTTGAATTCCACACCGGGAATATAACCCTGATCTAAAATATATTGCAGTTGCTTAGCAATTTGTGAATCGCTCAGCGGTGGCAAATAAGACAGAGTTTCGTAGCGCCGCTCTTTGGGTAAAGTCTTCATCTTTCCTAATCTCTAGAATGTGTACGCGATTGCTGTTTTCAATCAACTAACTAGATAAATTATCCAAATTAGTTTCTGGGTCTAATTTTGTTTCAGGATGGATATGGTCAACAGATATATTCAGTTGCGTAATTCGCTCTAAGTGCTGGCGCTTGTGTCCCATATTCGCTTGTGTAATCCCAGCGCGAACCATCTCTGGCAAATAATCCGCCACTTCCTGTGCCAAATGCTCCCGCACCGTCATAATCCGAAACGCCAGCTCTTGGTTTTCCCGAAGTAGTTCTTGCAGATAAACTTCCCCGTCTTGGATTTTACCCGTTGAAGAAGCATTGCTCAACCAAATTGCCACAGGCGGATTAGTTTCACTCAATTGAGCGATGACAATCCGCACAGCTTGATAGGTCAGGTAGCTTGCCAATACCTTAGCGGTGTCTTTCGCAACTTGTTTGATATCCATGTTTGACCCAGCCCTTAAAGAGTTTTGAGTTTTGAGTTTTGAGTTTTGAATTAACAACCTTTTAACTCAAAACTCAATACTTAGCACTCAATACTTAACTCTTTCGATCAGACGGTATCCATTGCTTCAAACTCGAACTTGATTTCTTTCCACAGTTCGCAAGCAACAGCCAATTCAGGGCTCCATTTGCAAGCTTCGCGGATGATGTCGCCACCTTCGCGCATGAGGTTGCGGCCTTCGTTACGAGCTTGAATACAAGCTTCCAAAGCGACGCGGTTAGCAGTTGCACCGGGAGCATTACCCCAAGGGTGGCCCAAAGTACCGCCGCCGAACTGTAAGCAAGAGTCGTCGCCGAAGATTTCCACCAATGCGGGCATATGCCAAATGTGGATACCACCGGAAGCAACGGGCATTACTCCAGGCATGGAAGCCCAATCTTGGGTGAAGTAAATACCACGAGCGCGGTCTTGTTCGATGTGGTCTTCGCGCATCAAGTCTACGAAGCCCATGGTGATGCCTTTTTCGCCTTCCAGTTTGCCCACAACTGTACCGGAGTGCAGGTGGTCGCCGCCGGACATCCGCAAGCACTTGGCTAAGACGCGGAAGTGGATACCGTGATTCTTTTGACGGTCGATCACGGCGTGCATGGCGCGGTGGATGTGCAACAAGATACCGTTGCGACGACACCATTTGGCCAAGGTGGTGTTAGCTGTGAAACCACCGGTCAGGTAGTCGTGCATGATGATCGGGGTTTTGAGTTCTTTGGCGAACTCAGCCCGTTCCATCATTTCTTCGCAGGTAGGGGCGGTGACGTTCAGGTAGTGACCTTTGACTTCGCCGGTTTCTGCTTGGGCTTTTTCAATGGCATCTTGAACGAACAAGAAGCGATCGCGCCAACGCATGAAGGGCTGGGAGTTGATGTTTTCGTCGTCTTTGGTGAAGTCCAAACCGCCACGCAGACACTCATACACGGCGCGGCCGTAGTTCTTCGCAGATAGACCTAATTTAGGTTTGATGGTACAGCCCAGCAAAGGACGACCGTACTTGTTCAATTTGTCACGCTCAACGGTAATACCGTGAGGTGGGCCTTGGAAGGTTTTCAGGTAAGCGATGGGAACCCGCAGGTCTTCCAAACGCAGAGCACGTAGGGCTTTGAAACCGAAAACGTTACCAACTAAGGATGTCAGCAAGTTGGTGACGGAACCTTCTTCAAACAAATCCAGAGGATAGGCAATAAAGCAGATGTATTGGTTGTCTTCACCGGGAACTGGCTCGATGTCATAACAGCGACCTTTGTAGCGGTCGAGGTCGGTCAAAAGGTCAGTCCAAACTGTTGTCCAAGTACCAGTGGAAGATTCGGCTGCCACAGCGGCTCCAGCTTCTTCTGGGGGAACTCCTGGCTGGGGCGTGACGCGGAATGCAGCCAGAATATCTGTATCTTTTGGCGTATAGTCCGGCGTGTAATACGTCAGTTTATAGTCTTGAACTCCGGCTTTATACCCAGCCTTAGATTGAGTTTGGGTTTGAGAATAAGACATAATGTCGCGTCCCTCGATTCGCTTAAATTTTTTGTCTAATGGCAGACTGATAAAAACTATATCAAGAAAGCGATACTGTGTAATTTTAATATTATTTTAATTTACATAAGTTTACTTTATGTTTTTGCAACATTTGAAAACATTATTTAACAATTCTTAAAATATTATTGGGCGAATAAGTGATAGAGATGTAAGCCGAGCGGACTGTGGGGATGTGGTGGGAGTGGAGGGCGATCGCAATCTGTGCCTTGGGAAAACCAGCAGCTCGATGCTGTTAACTAAGCGGGAGTAAATTCCTTTTAACAAGATTTATAATAGGATAACGAGCGACGTATAATAACACCGAATTTTTCGCATTATAAATCTAGTTTAAGCTCCTGATGAGTGCGATCGCACTTGGTCAACTTACGGCAGGGGGACAAATTTGTAGCCAGTATTCCCTGCGCGTTTAACTTGCACTAAAATCGGCTTACCCACGCGATCGCCTGTTGGCAAAAACTTCACTTCCTCGCTTGCCCCTGCTGTCGAGAAACTAGGATTTCGGAGTGCTTGTTGCAACCCTTGCCGGGTATTACTTTGGCGCAAACCCGCGATGACAGCTTGAGTTGCGTCAAAACTCGTTGCCGTTCGCCAATTTACGATTCCGCCCCACCGCTGGCGGGCATTGTCCGGGAAAGGGCTACCCGGATTAGTTTCGGGATGCCAGGGAACAGGCAGAACCAGCCCCTCAACGTCCTTTTGACCTTCTTTTAAAGTTTGATTAGTATAGAGTGTAGTATTGGCGTATAGTGACAATTTGCCTCGATTTATCTGAGCCACAGACATAGCGCGATCGATGCGATCGACGTGGGGTAATACCATCAATCCTTGCGCTCCTTTGCTAACAGCATCAGCAAAGGCATTGTTAGGATTAAAAGAAGGTGTGGAAAAATCGCAAACAGTAGGAACAAATCTACCTCCAGCAGCACTAAGAGCTGCTACAAACTCATCTTTAAATGAGATGCTATCCGGTGCTTGCGAGTCAGAACAAATGGCAATATTAATTTTGCCTGTTTTCACTACATAAGTTGCTAAACGAGTAGCCATTAAACTAATATTAGGTACTGTCCGAAAAATATAGCTGCCAAATCCTGAGAGATTATTTGCTTGGCTAGTCGGTGTCACCATTACCAGTTGTTCTTGCTGATAAATCGGAGCAGCTTCGAGAGAGGCATTGCTGGCATTGTGTCCAATTACTGCTAGTATATTTGCATCCTGTGTTAATGATTTGGCAACTTCTTTTACCACCTCTGAATTGTTGTCATCATTGACAATCTCTACTTGCAGTTGTGCGCCGTTGATGCCACCGCTAGTATTGATTTGATCCTGAGCTTGGGCCACGCCTCGGAGGATTTCTTGGGCAACATTCGGATTGGTACCAATGGGAACGCTGACAGCAATTTTTAACGAAGAACCATTGCGGGCTCTGGCATTATTCAAATAGATAACCGTTTCCGGGTCATTGCGATTTTGTTGCAGCGAAGCCTGAAATTTTTGGACAGCTTCTTGGTAATCTCCCTTAGCAAAAGCTGTAATACCTGCTTGCTTTTCCGCTGTGGTTTGCGATGTTAGCAATATCTGATTTCCTAAACTTGCACGATTGGCAAGCGCTCCCGATGGCTGTGAACTTTTCCCCTTGAATAAACTAGGAAGAAACTTGTATGCGCCAAAGGCAATTAAGATGAAGAGAACAATAAAAAAAATGGGCGGTGGACTTGTTCTTTTGTGAGTATTTTGAGACATGATTTGTTTTCCTAATTGTGATATTATTTGAAAGCCGAGCCTTCAGCTACGCATTCCCAGGCTCTAACTGGGAACGAGAAAACGAGAAAGCCTGTAAGGACGGGTTCGCCAATCACATTAAACAGTGCGAACAGATTAAATCAACGATCTCACCTCTTTGACACATAATAAGGATATTCAGACCCTACAAAATTGGTTGTGCCTCAGCCTATTCTTACCACCGCCCACTGCATTAACCCCGATTGCCCAAGGCCTTATCCTCAGACTTGGGGTAATAATTTTTGTCAGAGTTGCGGAGCTCCCCTGCGGCTGCTAAATCGTTATATTCCTTTACAACGCCTCGGAATTGGGGGTTTTGCAGCTATTTACACTGTCTGGGACTTGCAGAGTCAGACAGAACGAGTCCTCAAAGTCCTGCTCGAAAATTCCCCCAAAGCTTTAGAATTGTTCGAGCAAGAAGCGTGGATGTTAGCGAGTTTACGCCATCTGGGGATACCCAGAATCGAGCCTGACTGTTATTTTCACTTGGAACTCCGAATTGTCTCAAATCAGGGGAATTACTCGCAACGCCGCCTCCCTTGTCTGTTGATGGAAAAAATTCACGGCAAAACTTTACAGGATATTCTCGACGATCGCCCTCAAGGGTGTCCAGAGGCGTGGGTATTTAGTTGGCTAACTCAAGCAGTGGAGATTTTGCAGGAGTTGCACGATCGCAATATCATTCACCGGGACATTA
>NZ_JAQMUA010000122.1:0-14615 GCF_028330895.1 Kamptonema animale CS-326
CTTCTGCCTTCTGCCCTCTTCCTTCTTCCTTCTTAATTAACTTTTTCTTTTGCAAGCTCTAAAGCACTGAGAGCCGCTTTAATTAAATTGTAGAAAAAGGGTTGAGAGACATCAACAGCGATCGCATCTTCTCGCCTTGTTCCCAGAAGTCCTGTTTTTTCACCTTGTTTAACTGCTAGAACTTGCCCTTGAGCATTCCTAATTCTTAATTCTTTGACATTTTCAATTTGGGAGAGGCTACAGGTGTATTTGCGATCGCTATAATAAAACTCTGCTTTCTCCAGGGCCTTCTCCTGGGCTTTTTTCTGGGGCGATGGAGGTAAACTTGCGGTATCTGTGGGTAGCCGCACTCCCACCAACTCTAGCTCAACTGTGGTATTGCCATTATATGTATTTTCTCGCAAATGATAGGCAATATCCACTCGCGGCGGCAGAGGGAAATATTCTCGCCACCGCCATGCGATCGCCTTCAGATTTGGGATAGACTTTACATCTTGGCTGAAAGTTACTTTAATATGCGCTTTCTCTTTGCCAACAGTTGCTTGTTCGATGATTCGCACATTCGGTGTCCAAAATACGGGAGCCTTATTTTCAATCCCGCAAGGTTGCAGCGCATCAATTTGGCGGTAAAGGTCGAGATTAATTTCTGCAAAATCAGCTTGAGCATCAATAGAAACTAGCGGTTTGAGGTGTTGTAGCTCTAAAGATTTACGAGCAAAAACACCTAACTGCGTGCGAAACTCTTCTAGATTTGCCCCTGGCATAGAAAAGCCCCCAGCCGCTTTGTGTCCCCCATATTTTCCTAACAAGCGATCGCAGAATTGTAAAGCCTCAAATACGTGAAACTCAGGAATCCCTCGTGCCGAACCCCGAATCTTTTTACCAACAGATTTAATCGAGAAATTATCTATCCTATCGCTTAAATCTTCGCCATTAATAGACAGCTCATCCGGTGCTAAACTTTCCGCATTTTCCTCTTCTTCATCCTCATAAGTACCAATAAATACAGGTACGCCGTAGCGTTCCACCAACCGCGAGGCAACGATACCAATTACGCCGTGATGCCATCCTGGTTGCACGACAACTAAAACCCGTTCCTGCTGTAAATCCACCTGAGTTTCTTCACAATACGCGATCGCTTCCGCTTCAATTTCTTGACATAACTCCTGTCTCCGCTGATTAATTTCCTCGCATTGCTTCGCCCTTTCTAAGGCTAAATCCCGATCGTCAGTTGTTAACAATTCAATAACAATTTGAGGGTCAGAAATGCGACCGATCGCATTAATCCGAGGGCCGAGGCGAAAGCCAATATCCTCCGGCTTGAGAGAATTTTTAGATTCCTTAATTGCACTCGCAGCGCTTGGAGATTTTGAGTTCTGAGTAGAGAGGAGATCCCCCTCTCGTTTATTTTCACGTACTAATCCCGACACTTCAATTAATGCCTGCACTCCTACTAATTGCGAATGAGGCAGCAGCCTTAATCCTCGTTTTACCCAACGGCGATTCACACCAATTAAAGGAGCTAAATCTGCAATTGTCCCCAATGTAAAAAGCTCCAACATTGGATTTACTAAACCCTGCATTTTATCCATCCGCTGCGCTAGAGAAATCGCCAAAATATAGGCAACACCAACTCCCGCCACGCCACGATAAGGCGAAGATTCGGAAATTAATTTCGGATTGAGAATAGCATTTGCTGGCGGCAGTTGCGGTGGGATATCGTGGTGATCGGTAATAATCACATTTAATCCCAATTCTCGCGCTCTCGCAATCGGTTGATAGGCAGCAATACCATTATCTACAGTTAGAATCAGGCTCACACCTTCGCTCTTGAATTCCTCAACAATGCGCTCGTTAATGCCATAACCTTCGTGCATTCGGCTAGGAATAGCATAATCAACCTTCGCACCCAAAGTTTTGAGACTTCGTAACAAAAGTGCCGTACTCGTCATGCCATCAGCATCATAGTCACCGCAAATAGCAATTTTTTCACCTTGAGAAATTGCTTGATGCAATAACTCCACACTCATCGCTAAGTCGGGAAAATCCTGCATTGGCGGTGGCAAAACTTCCAATTCGGGCTCTAAGAATGCTTGCACCCCTTGTGCAGATTCAATCCCTCGATTAATGAGTACCTGTGCTAGCAACGGTGACAAGCCAATTTCTTGGGCCAAATTTTCGGCTTGTTGTGCCTGCGATGGGTAGATTTGCCACCGCTGATTAGGCAAAGTGCGATCGCGCGGAGACTGAGGAGTTGAGTGCTGTTGCACGGAAGCTTTTATTTAAAGATACTTAAACTATATTACCTAACTAAGTGCTTCGATCAAACCACAAACAAGATAAATTTTCAGCTAAAATCCCAATTTATTGGTACACATACTTAGGGGAATACTCTGACGACAGCTAAAAAAACCAGAAAAGTATTGCCGGAGAGTAGCCGCTAGCCGATTCTGTCTGAATATTAAGCAAAAAGGAGATAGTGCATGAAGACTGAAAGACGACCCTGGTTTCAAACTGCCTTTAAGTTACGCGGATCTGTCATTCCTAAGATTTTGCCCCGCGTTCTTATCTGTGGCGGATTTGGGGGTTTTATTTCGTTTCTACATTTTTTTGACTTTCCCGTATCTTGGCCTATTTTATCAAGTATTGTACCGAGTATCGTCCTTGGTTTATTATTAGTTTTCCGAACAAACACAGCTTACGAGAGATTTTGGGAAGGTCGGAAATTTTGGGGTAATTTAATCAATACCGTTCGGAATCTATCTCGTCAAATCTGGGTGGCAGTTAAGGAAAATGAACCCGATGATTTTATTGAAAAAAAGTCAGCAATTCTTCTCTTACCTGCCTTTGCAGTGGCAATGAAACTGCATCTAAGGCTAGAGCCTGTAAACAGCGAACTAGAGCAGTTAATGTCTACCTCACAGTATCAAAAACTCAAGTCTATGAACAATCCCCCTCTAGAAATTGCTTTCTGGATTTCTGATTATCTGCATAAGCAATATAGCCAAAATTGCATTGATGTTTATCAACTAACAGCCATGCAGAAGTTAGTAAACAATCTAGTTGATACTTTAGGCGGGTGCGAACGGATTTTGAAGACACCTATACCTTTAGCTTATGCAATTCACCTCAAGCAGTTATTGTTAATTTATTGTTTTGCATTACCATTTCAACTGGTTCAGGATTTGAGTTGGGGAACTGGTTTAGTAGTAGCTTTGATTAGTTTTACCTTATTTGGCATAGAAGAAATTGGCATTGAGATCGAAAATCCTTTTGGTCACGATGCTAATGATTTACCTTTAGATAATATTTGTGCTACGATGCAGCGCAATATTGATGATTTACTTTCTCTGCCCCCCAGTGTTCGCTGCGGTGATATTTCACATAAATAAGTAAAAGTAATAAAGCTTTGGCGTGCAGTTTGACAAGTATTCGACCGATCGCGGTTCGACTGAACTTGTCGAACATCCGAAGTCTAACCGTCCCCAGCAGCCGAAAAGAAGAATGCTTATAGCAAGTTTGTTAATCATTTCTATTTTACATTTAATTAAGTAAATTCACTTAAAATTTTAGCTCTTAGTTTATATTGACAATTTTTTAAATTAAGTATATAGTTATTCTCAGCCTTTTTGGATTTAAGATGCAATCCTCTCAAAGAGAATCATACTCCGACTATCGTTTCTAAGTTGCGGAGTAATACCCACAGCAATCCCGAATTTTTTACCTCTCGGAACAAGTAGTCTCCTTCTTCATATTTGTGAACAAGTATTCTCCTTCTTCATACTTCGCTAATCCATTAACTAGAACACAATTTTGTTTTCTGTTATGTAGATTTGGGATTTAGCGTCAACCTCAACATCTTTAGTGTGAAAGTTATGGAAATCACAAATAACGATACGGCTACTGCATCACCATCTGAGCCCGAAAAGCTTCCCTTGTATGGAGAAGCCTACTTTATTCGGCACGGCGAAAGTACCAGTAACGAGCGCAACATTTTTGCAGGAATACTAGATGTTGGACTTACAGCATTTGGCAAGCTACAAGCACGTCGAGCAGGTCTTGATATTAAGAAAAAAGGTGTCAAATTTGACGCAGTATATGTCTCCCACATGAGGCGTGCGCGGCAAACTTGTGAAATCGCCCTAGCTGAAAGTCAGGCTTTGAAATCTGCCGATACTCCTGTTCAGATCGATCACCGCATTAGCGAACGCTCTTTTGGTATTTTTGCCGGTCGTAACCTCAACTTACTTCGTCTTTCTCTTGGCTATGAAGGCTTCGAGGAAATGTTACATTCACACAACGAAGCACCTCCAACTGGCGAAAAAATTTCACAAATTTATGTCCGTGCTAGCAGTTTCTATAAAGAGCGAGTTGTACCGCACTTAGAACGAGGTGAAACTGTTCTAGTTGTCTGCCATCAATATGTACTAGAACCTCTAGCACTTTATTTAAGTGACTTGCCACCAACTGCTTATCACAGCTTAAAACTTCCTAATGGCAAAGCTTTAAGTCGAGATGAACTTGTCAAGTTTCGCGACAAAGAATCTGGCGGTGCGGCTGCTTTACGTAAAAAGGTCAACGATCTTTCAATCATGTGGGCAATTGTGTTATACGCCGTTGCATTTTTACTTGGCAGTTTGCTAAGGGTAGTCAGCACTTCCCCCCAAGGAATTCCATCAGAGCTATTTAAAGCCATAATTATTGTCTGTCTGGCAATGTCCACATTTTATACCTACCTAGACATCGACTTTGCAGGGAGCAAACGCAAAGTAACTCCAACTGTCAAATATGTAGTCTATGGGTGGATGTTGCTGCGATGGGTAGTTGGCCTCGCCTTAATATTTTCTGGAGTTTTGTACCAAAGCCCCGCCGATCTTTACAAAGTTTTATGGGTGCTTTTCTGGATGGTACCACCAGCCCTTACTTCCCCGGTTTTATCGATACTTTGGGGTGGGAATCTTTATCCATCGGCTGTCTTATCAAGAACATTATCGATAGTTGCTCCGATTGCGCTGATTGCTACACTAGCGATCGCAGGTTCCCAATTACCCATTAACCTTTCCAGTTTAAACTTTTTCTTTGTAATTCTAGCTCTAGGTCTAGCAATACCGGGAGCCGCCGCCCAAATTTGGCGTTCTAAATCGCCTGTTGACTCCAATCGGCACAGTAAAGAATGGAAATTTATCGGAGTTCTGGCTGTTGCTTTTATGGCCTTAGCAACAGGTTTTCAATTTGCTCCTGCAACATTTATTTCTGACCTCTTTTCCCCAATTGACCCGAACCGAGCGCTAGCTGGTTTTCAGCAGCTTGCATTTGCGGCATTAGTCTTTATCTTCATGCGTCTATGCGCTGCATTAACTTTAGTATTGTCACGTGGCAAGCTGAGTAAAGCCGAAGCTCAAGATGCTTATATCTTGCTTGTTAACCCTAATTTTTTCCTTTGGGCCGCTCTTTTTGCTGGAGTTAGTACAGCTACAAATTTAGACTCGCTGAATTATGCAATTTACTGGGCTGCACTAGGGTTCTTCTGCATCCCTTTCATCGAGCAGACATTTTTTATGAATGCCTTTAGTAGTGACTTATTGAGAGAAACATTGCGTTCCTCGAAAGTAGGAACAGAAGATGTCAAAAAGCTTTTCCATCAATTGGATATCGATGGCAGTAAAACCCTCGATAAACCAGAGATTATGGAGCTTTTAGGCCTAGTAGAAGATTTGACCACAGGCGAACGTAGCTCTGAAGAAATGAGGGGATACATCACTGATTATCTTTTCAACATTCTTGACTCAGATAAGAATGGTACGGTCGATCTAAAAGAGTTGGAAGACTACGTATCAACTTATGGGTTAGTTGTCAATCTTAACGTTGAATAGGAAAAATTCAGACCCTTGACTCAGTTGTTTTTCCAAAGAGGATTAGATAATATCTATTACCCTCTTTGGAAAACTTTCGCTATTACACCCAATACTAATAATAAAGGTGTTAACCAATCCCCCCATCGTACATACAAAGTCTGAGTTTTACGCCGATAAATATTACCAGCCTGGACTTCATAAGTATTCACACCAGATATCCATAACGTCTCGCCATGAGGATTAACAAAAGCAGAATAACCTGTATTAGTTGCTCTTACCACCCACCTATCAGTTTCAATTCCTCTCATCAAATCTTGAGCATGATGTTGAGCCATCATAGATGAATTATAATGAGCATCATTAGAAGCAGTTAGGATAAATTCACCTCCCATCGCCGCCTGACGGCGGAAATGTTCAGTAAAAGCTGAGTCATAGCAAATACCGACAATCGCTCTACCAAAAGGTGTATCAAATAATTGGTTAGATTTACCAGCTACTAAATGGGAATCTAAAGGAGAAAGCCGATTGATAATACTGCCAATAAATTGTTCAAAGGGAATATATTCTCCCAATGGTACTAGCTTAGTTTTATCATAGCGGCTGACTATTTCACCATTACCGTTGATAGTAAACAAGCTATTTGTAATGCTATCTTCCTGTTGTCCAAATCCCCCTACCCAAGCAACAACTTTTTGAGCGAGAATAGCTTGATATAAAGAAAGGTAAAAACGTTGATTAGGGTTAGTCCAAACAAACGGTAAAGCTGTCTCCGGGATTAATACAGCATCTACGCCTTGGTTAGCTAAGTTTTTATATCCTGTAGTGTAGCCTTCCAAGCTGCGAATCCATCCTTCTGAATTAAACTTAATTTCATTGGGTATATTGCCCTGAATAATTCCTATTTTTAACTCTGATTTTGCATCTTCAGTCAAAGGGTTACTATATAAACTAAAACCTACAATATGCAATATCAGGCAAAATATAACAGGTAAAAGATAAGAAATTAAATTTCCCCTTCTTCCTTCTTCCCTCTTCCTTCTTCCTTCACTCCAAGCTTCAGCAATTAAGCCATTAACTGCTACAATGGCGGCAGTTATAGCACTAGGCCCAGAAAGTTGACCGAGGTGTAAAATTGCTAAATTATGCGGGCTTTGAGTGTAAGAGAGAGATGTCCACCACAGGGAGCCTGAACTCCAAATATATTCTAAGATACACCACACAGCAGTACCAATTAAGACGCGAATTAAGCATGAAAATTGAGATTTCCTTCCCCCAGCTTCCTGTGCTAAAGGAGTTAAGTCAATAATTATAAATAGCCACGCCCAGATAGCAACTAATGCAGCTCCCCAGAGGGTGATAAATGCCCAACAAAACAGTGCAATCGCTAAACTTGGCCACCAAGGAACCCCCAGCCAAGTCATCGGGTGAATTCCCATTATCCAAGATAAAGCTAACCCATGATAACCAATTCCCCATAATGAAGGAAGAAGGAAGAAGGAAGAGGGAAGAAGGAAAAATTTTTGTTTTTTTTCTTCGGCTGTTGGCTTTTCATAACTAGCAATCATCACCCAAAGGGGAGCGAGTGCTAACCACGCCAAGGGCCAAGCACTTACAGGTGCAGTTGCTAATGCCATTAAAATACCGCTAATCAATGCAATTGCTAAGCGGTATTTTTTAATCGTATCAAACTGTAAATTAGGACTTTTTAGGTTATTGAATATCCACATCTAAATTTAATATTATTGCCTTGATAACTGCGCTCTCTGGGGGCGTTATAAGGTGGGCATTGCCCACCCTATAAACTGAAGAAATTACTCCATTTCCGCTGACTCTAATTCTGATTCTTCACCAGATACTGAGACTAAATCTACAGCCTCATCTGACTCTGATTCTTCACCAGATAGTGGCACTAAAGCTACAGCCACAATTGAATCATCCTCATCTAAACGCTGCACTCGCACACCCGTTGCATTCCGGGATTGGGTAGAAATTGCATTGACAGTCTGACGGATAATAATACCTCTGCTAGTAACGATCATCAACTCGTCATTTTCATTGACAATTCGCAACGCAGCTACATAATCTTTAGCCTTTTTCGACTTAAATTTAGTAGCTGTTAAACCCTTACCAGCACGTCTTTGCAACCGGAATTGAGTAACAGGAACGCGCTTGCCGTAACCATTAGTAGTAATTACCAGCGCCCAAGGGCCTTGACTGCTAGCAGTGGGGATTTCTTCAGCATCGCTGCCTTCAATTTCCTCCGCTTGTACTTCAATTTCCTGGGCAGATACTTCTAATTCCTCATCTTCCAATTCCGAATCTTCAGTTTCCAACTCCGCAATACTAGCAACAATTGAACTCGGTAAAATATCCATGCCAATTAGCTCATCGCCTGCGCGCAATTTCATGGACTTTACCCCCCGCGTTGCTCGACCAACTGGGCGCAATTGTTCGTGATTAGTTCGGAAATGAATTGTCATTCCTTGGCGCGAACCGATAATAATACTATCGTCAACTCTTGCTAGCCGCACCCAGCGTAATTGGTCGCCTTCTTCCAGAGAAATAGCGATTAACCCGTTAGCACGGATGTTACTAAAAGCAGATAAGACAGTCTTCTTAATAAAGCCGCTGCGAGTTAGCATTACTAAGTATTCTTCATTGCTAAATTCCGTCACCGATACAATAGAAGTGATTTTTTCTTCAATCGGAATAGGCAGCAATTGTACAATCGGAGTCCCCCGCGCCGTGCGAGAACTGACGGGTATTTGATAACTTCTGAGACAGTAAACAACGCCTCTATCACTAAAGAATAAGACGCTATCGTGATCGCAGCAGGAGAGGAAATGTTCAACGCCATCATCCTCTTTCATTTTCGTGCCAGCTTTGCCGCGAGTAGCGCGACTTTGAGCCTCAAAAGTGCTGACTGGCATTCGCTTAATGTAGCCTTGTTCTGTCAGCAAGATGATGGCTTGTTCGTTGGCAATTAAATCGGTTTCGTCGATTTCTCCTTCGGCGTGTTCGATGATAGTTCGGCGCGGCGAGGCAAACTTCAGTTTGATTTCAGCGACTTCTGTTTGGATGATTTCCAGAATCCGCTCCCGCTTTGCCAAAATATCTAGTAAGTCGGCAATTTTTTCCAGTAACTCTTCGTGTTCTTGAGTAATTTTCTGCGCTTCCAAGGCTGTCAACCGTCGGAGCTGCATTTGCAAAATTGCATCGGATTGTACCTCTGACAAACCGTAAGTATCTATCAATTCCTGTTTCGCTGTTGCCGTATCAGCAGCACTGCGAATTAGGTGAATAATAGCATCCAAATTGTCGAGGGCAATCAATAAACCTTGGAGTAAATGATCGCGTTCTTCAGCTTTCCGCAGTTCGTATTGAGTCCGCCGCGTAATTGTCTCAATCCGAAAATCTAAGAAGACGCTGAGAAACTGCTTGAGCGAAAGTAATTGAGGTTCCCCATTGACTAGCGCGAGCATATTTGCCCCGAAGTTGGCTTGTAGGGGAGTTTGTTTGTAAAGATTATTGAGAACAACGCGAGGATAAGCATCTCGTTTGAGTTCGATCACAATCCGCATACCATCGCGATCGCTCTCATCTCTAATATCAGAAATCCCCTCCAGCCGCTTCTCATTCACCATTTCTGCAATCTTTTCAATCAGCGCCGCCTTATTAGTTTGGTATGGCAACTCTGTGATAATAATTGCTTCTTTGTCTGGTCTACCTGGATGTTCAATAGTTTCGATCGCAGCTACGCCGCGCATCGTAATCGAACCCCTACCAGTAGTGTAAGCTTCCCGGATGCTGGCTTTCCCTAAAATCTGCGCCCCCGTTGGAAAATCCGGGCCGGGAATGTACTGCATCAGCTCAATATCGGTAATTTCTGGATTGGCAATTAACGCCATTAAACCTTCAATTACTTCTCCCAAATTGTGAGGAGGAATATTCGTCGCCATTCCCACAGCGATCCCCGAAGAACCATTAACCAAAATTTGGGGGATGCGCGATGGTAAAACCAGCGGTTCCTGCTGCGAACCATCGAAATTATCGCCAAAATCGACGGTTTCCGAGTCGATATCGCGCAGCATCGCGTCGCTAGTCAGCGGTGTTAAGCGACACTCTGTGTAACGCATCGCCGCTGGCGGGTCATTATCCACCGAGCCAAAATTGCCGTGCCCGTCAATCAGAGGTTGGCGCATGGAGAAATCCTGAGCCATCCGCACTAAAGCGTCGTACACCGCTGTATCCCCGTGCGGGTGATATTTGCCCAGCACCTCCCCCACAACGCGGGCGCATTTGCGGAAAGGTCGATCGGGAGTCAAGCCTAGTTCGTTCATAGCATAGAGAATGCGGCGGTGAACAGGCTTAAGACCGTCCCTGGCATCTGGTAGAGCCCGGCCTACAATTACGCTCATGGCGTATTCTAGGTAAGACCGGGACATCTCATTCCGCAGATCCGTCGGGATAATCCGCGACTCAGAGGTGCTCATACGATGAAATACTCCATAAAATTCTGAATTTGGCAGCTAGAAACCAGGAAGATACGTTAAAATCGGTTTATCTTCGGTTGAGTTGCCAAATATTGCGAGTTACGCCTAAAATTATAGCACAATATGACCATTTTTAGCCGCTACGTGCAACCATAAATCAAACATTTAATTGGGAGCCACCGTGAAGGTTTTTCTGGACACAGAACGTTTGATTCTCCGTTACTTTACTGAGGGGGATTTAGATAACTTATATGAGTTGGACAGCGACCCCGAAGTGATGCGGTATATTAATGGGGGACAGGCTAGCGATCGCGAACAGATTCGCTCTCAAATTCTGCCAGGATTTCTCAAATATTATGATGACTATCAAGGCTATGGATATTGGGCAGTAGAGGAAAAATTGAGCGGTGAATTTATTGGCTGGTTTCATTTTCGCCCGCCTTTAGATGGTGGGGAAGATATAGAGCTGGGATATCGCTTAAAAAGAGCATTCTGGGGTAAAGGCTATGCAACGGAAGGTGCGATCGCACTGATTCATAAAGGATTTACTGAATTGGGCACAGAGCGGGTTTTTGCTAAGGCTTTGGCGGTTAACTCTGGATCGATTCGCGTCATGGAAAAAGCAGGCTTGAAATTTGATAAATCGTTTATTGAGATGAAGTTTCCCGGCAGCAATAAAGAGGCTGTCAGGTATGCTCTCGATCGGAAAGAATTCGACTCACAAGAAAGAAGAAGGAAGAAGGAAGATAACTAAATCCTTCTTCCCTCTAGTTACTATTCAACCACTGCTTTTGGCCCCGACTTAAGTTGAGAGGTAATCAAAGGCACTTTCGGAGAGAGAAAAAATCCCACTAAACTCGCAAATAAAATCGGCGTTAAAGGCGTAATATTTGCCAATTTTGCTAGTAGTAAAGTCGTACTGATCGGAGTTCTAGTTACTGCTGCATTCAGAGCCGCCATAGTACAAATCATGGCTAAAGCAGGATTTAAACCAGGTATAGACGTGGCCACTGCTTTGCCAATACAAGCGCCTGTGAAAAATAAAGGGATAATAAACCCGCCGCGCCACCCACCTGTAACTGTGACGCTAATTGCTGCCATTTTTGCTAATGCTAAAATCAACAGAAAATTAACAGAAAAGCTAGCAGTAACTACGGAGTCTAATTCTTCGTGACCAAAGTAACGAGTTAGTGGCAAAATCGCTGCGATCGCACCCAATATTAGCCCTGCAATAGTTGTCTGCACGTAAACTGGCCCAGGAATTCGGGCAAAGACGCGATCGCAACCTCTAAAAATAGCCATAAAAATCCAGCCCGCTACTGCTCCAATAATTCCGTAGAATACGGCTAAAGCAAAATCATCAATATTATTGAGGTGATACTGGGGAAAATGCCAAGTTGGGGCAATACCTAAACGGGTAATTCCTGCAAACACCAAATAGCTAGCGCAACTAGAAACAATGGCGGGTAACAAAGCCTCGTAATATTCCAAAACATACTCGTGGTGCAAAATCTCCAATGCAAACATCGCACCACCAAGAGGAGCTCCAAATAAAGCAGTAAAACCCGCCGCCATCGCCGCCAAACTCATCGATCTAACATTTTCGCCTTCGAGTTTGAGGCGATCGCCTACCCAAGTCCCAAAAGAACCAGTCACCTGTACCAGCGGCGCTTCCGGGCCCGCGCTACCACCAGCGGAAATACTCGCCAAAGAAGCCAGAATCATCGCAGGATTTTTGCGAATATCTAACCGTCCGCCGTGAAAGTGGATATTATCGACAATTACGGCAATTTCGCCTGGATTTCCTAGAAAATAGATCGCTAGACCAACGGCTAAACCTGCTAACGGCATGAGTACCAAAAGAGCGGGGCCTTGAAAGCCGTGCAAAGCTTGAATCATCAATTCCAAGACATTCCAGTAGAGCGCCGCGAATAAGCCGCAAATAGTACCAACGATCGCCCAGCGCAAAATCCACCGGGAAATCATCAAAGGGTTGCGCTTTAAAAGGCCAGACAACTGGAAGAGTAACCAGCGTTGAGTTTGATTGGGGGTGGGAAGTTTTCTCGGCACTGCTCGGTTCCTGATTGTAGTTTTGAAGCAAAAAATACAAAGTATTTTTGTTTTCTATGCTACAGCAACCGCTTTCGTCGTTTAGGGGTTAGAGGCGAGGGCGTGTTTTCTCGCCTCGTTGTAAGTAAATCCACCTAATTAAACATAAGATACCGATGGCTAAAAAGTTGGCTGTATAAGCGTTCTTCCTTCTTCCTTCTTCCCTCTTCCTTCTTCCTTCTACTTATCCTGAAAATAGCGATCGCCTACGGCAGTGCGCTCCGCGCAATCGCCAGCACTTAACGCTCATGAACCTTTATGTCCGACTACTTATCAACCGACTCAAGCAATGCAAGTCGGATCGCTGCCCGATATAAGAAGCTGGCTGCAAATTATACAGCCACGATCGCGATCGCCTGCGTTCTGGTTTGAAAACACGCCCTAGGCCGAGGGCTCTGTGTCAGGAGAAACCAAAGTCTCATTGTTAGGCAACAGCCAACTTAGAAGTATCGCAGTCAACCCCCCAGTGGAAATAGCAGAACCAAAAAGGTTGTTAAATAGTGGTGGCTTATTAGCAAAAATCTGAGGCATGAATACCACCCCTAAGCCTAAGCCTAGAGAAACAGCCACGATAATCATCGAGCGGCGATCCAATCCTGCCGAAGCAACAATTCCCAACCCAGCAACAGCGATCGAGCCGAACATCACCAGCGTCGCACCACCCAAGACAGGCTGGGGAATCGCTTGAAACACACCGCCCACAATCGGGAGCAAGCCTAGAATGGCAAAAATCCCGGCGACAAAGAAGCCGACATAACGACTACCGACTCCTGTCATTTGAATCACACCATTATTCTGGCTAAAGGTTGTGTTAGGGAAGGTATTGAGCACAGCAGCAATCAGCGAGTTGACTCCATCACCGAGCACTCCACCCTTAATGCGGCGGATGTAAAGCGCACCTTTAACAGGTTCCTTAGAAACAGCAGAGGTAGCAGTTAAGTCTCCAACCGTTTCAATCGCTGTCAGCACATACAACAGGATAAATGGGGCGAAGGCAGCAAAGTCAAAGCTCATGCCATAGCGAAACGGAATCGGCAAGCTAAAGGCGGGAAGCTTGCTTAAAGAACTAAAATCAACAATGCCCAGAAACAGCGAGATGATATAGCCAACCGCAAGTCCGATCGCGATCGCCCCCATCCGCAGATATCGATTTCTTGATAGCGTCAGTACCACAACTAACAGAAGTACCGTACCTCCGAGAGCGAGGTTCTGCCAACTTCCAAATGAGCCATCATTTTTTGCTAATGCAGCCGCTCCACCAGCCAAACTCGTAATTCCAGTCTTGATTAAGCCCAGCCCAATAATCATTACCACCGTACCAGAGACAACTGGCGTGATGATTTTATCCATCAAATGCAGAAATCGGCTGAGAATGATTTCGACAAAAGAGCCAAAGAAGCAAACGCCAAAAATTAATGCTAGCGCCTGCTCAGGTGTTTTACCTTCCTGTAATGCCACAGTGCCAACGCCTAAAATCGGCCCTAGAAAAGCGAAGCTCGTACCCTGAAGACTCAACAATCCCGATCCTACAGGCCCAATTTTCTTACATTGAATAAATGTACAGATCCCAGACGCAAACAGCGACATACTGATCAAATAGCTTGTATTCGCGGCATCTAATCCCAAACTGGCGCAAATAATTAATGGCGGAGTAATAATGCCAACGAAAGCAGCCAGAACGTGCTGAAATGCCACGAAAATTGCTTCTCCAACAGGTGGTTTGTCTGTTAAACCATAGAGTAGCTCTGATGGTCTGACAGACTTTTCTGTGGTCGGAATTTCCTCTAGGGCGAGATCGGTATTCGCTTCTATCATTTAATTTAAAGGTGAGGAACGATGGGTTGATATAGGGTATACAATCAAATGCGGATGTCAGATGTTGCTAACTAAGATACACAATGACTAAAGAGGGGCTAGGGATTAGGGGCTAGGGGAAAATGGGGAGGATGGGGGAGAGGGGAAGAGGGGACATAGAATCTAATGGTTTCAGCCATACGTGAGTGTCCTAACCGTCTTAGGGGTTGCTATTTTAATCAAAATTGTTAATTGTTAATTGTTAATACTCTCTCCTCCCTATCCTCCCCATCCTCCCCATCTCCCCATCCTCCCCATCCTCCCCATCCTCCCCATCCTCCCCATCTCCCCATCCTCCCCATCC
>NZ_JAQMUA010000123.1:0-2974 GCF_028330895.1 Kamptonema animale CS-326
ATTAAAAGCTATACTTGGGCAAGTTATAGTCAACAAAAAGTTATGTTTGACCGAGCTTGAATTGCCCATCAAGTGCGATGGCTGCGGCTGGCTACGCGATCGCGATTTTTTCTAACTTATTCAGCAAGCCCTAAGTAGCTGAGTTTGGTAGAGCGATCCCCTCATCCTTGCTAGAGCCAGAACAGCTACTCAAAAGGATTAATAAAGAGTAATTTAACAGTTCAGACTTTAGGAAGATGGAGAATAACTAATAACTTTTTAAGCTTTATATATGTTGATACAAGAGGGAAAAAACATGACACTTTTAAAGCTGGCAGACTTTTATCCTAACTATAAGGAAGAGATTTTTGCAGGGGATGACATTAAAGGTTTTGATGTTTATGGCGGCGACTCTAACGAGAAAATCGGCAGCGTTTACGACGCTCTAGTTGATGAAACTGGTCGCTTTCGCTATTTAGTAATCGATACCGGAATTTGGATTTTTGGCAAGAAAGTATTGCTTCCCATCGGTTCGGCTCGCATCGATTATGGAGCGCGGCGCGTCTTTGCTACAGGCATTCGCAATAAAGACCAAGTAGAACAATTACCTGCTTACAATGAGCTAGAATCGCTTGATTACAACGAAGAAGAGCAGATCAGAGGAGTTTACCGCAATCAAGCTGATTACGCTGCACCCATTTCTGGTGACTACGATCGCAGTACGTATAACTACGATCTAGACCGCCCCCTCTACGATACAAACGAGCAAAATCATCAAACTCTGAAATTGTATGAAGAACGTTTGATCGCGAATAAAAGCCGGCAAAAAACAGGTGAAGTTGCAGTTGGCAAGCGAGTAGAGACTGAAACAGCACGCGCTTCCGTACCTATTGAAAAAGAGCGGGTTGTGATTGAGCGCATGACACCAGCAGACGCGGGTCGGGAAGTACCTGTTGGTGCTGTTGACTTCCAACAAGGAGAAGTTGCGCGGATGGAAGTTTACGAAGAAACCGCTGATATTCACAAAGAAGCTTTTGTGCGCGAGCAAGTCAACGTCAGAAAAGAAGTTATCCGCGACACTGTTGAGGGTGAAGAAACATTGCGCCGCCAAGAGCTAGACGTTACAACCAATGGCGAGCCAGTTGTTGACAACAAAATGCGTTAAAAATTTAACCGCCAATGGTTAAACAGATAGCTCAATGGATGTTGAGATATCTAAGCAGTAAAGTCTTTAAAGGCAATGCAGGCAGGGCATTTTCTCAGCTCTGCCTGTAATTTTAACAAAGATTTATTCAGGTAAAAAACCATGAGCGAAGCGTCTAATAAAGAACTTGAATCTATAAAAACACAACTCCACAATAACCTTGTGGTAGAGCCGATTATGGCAGAGGAACCTCTGCCAATTAGCTCGGATATAGTAGAAAATCAGGAAGCCATCGATCCTTCCGAAATTGCGGAATTAATGGCGATACCGGAAACGGTGGAGCAAAAGGAAATCATGCTCCTAGAAGAACGCTTAGTTGTTAATCGCAGTAAGCGGAAAGTAGGTGAAGTCATTGTCCGCAAAGAAGTGGAAACCCGCATGGTAGAGGTTCCTGTCCGTCGTGAGAAACTGATTATTGAACGAGTGGGGGAAGTACCTGAGCGCCTTGCAGAAATTGATTTAGGTGAAGGTCAGGTTACTGGCGTAGAATTGGCAGAAATGGCGCAGGCTAACGCTCAGCCTACTGTTAGTGCTGAATTTACTTCGGTACAAAAAGCTAGTAAAGTTTTAAGTGCGATCGCCAGCCAGCCACATCACGGATGTGCTAAAGTCCGATTGGAAATTGTTCTGGAAAATAACCAAGTTCAGGAAACTTACCAAAATTGGTTTGACAGCTACGAAGGTTGAAAACAAAATTACTAAAAATTTATTTTAGGGTTAACGAATGCCGATTAACAGATAAAAATGTAACTTGTCATTGCGAGCGAAGCGAAGCAATCTTAAGCCTTTGCGATTGCTTCGCTTCGCTCGCAATGACAGAATAATAAAATTGCTTCACTCGCAATGAGAGAATAAAAATTCTAGCAACCGCCAAGACAGTGAGAACACTCGCTTATGGTCAAAACCATTGATTCTATTCCCCTCTTCCCCTAGTCCCTAGCTATAATTAATTAGTCAGCAAACTTGGGGAAGTTAGCACAAACACATCCCTTGTCCCCACACCCGCAGATTCGGGTTTAATCGGAGTAGTAAAGTGGAAAAATTCATGGTCATTTACTAATAGCATTTCCCCCGGATTTAGGACTTTCTTAAACACTGGTTTTTCCTTTTTACCCATGTAAAGATGTGTTTCTCCGCCGAGAATATTAGTTCTGTCAACCGAGAAAATACCAACAAAATCAGTACCGTCTTGATGGATACCTTCAGGTGCAGGATTGCCAAAATTATTGAGAGAACAAGTAGTTCTAATTTGATGAATTCCGATTTCCGCTTCTGGATGAAGTTTGCAGGAATCAGTAAAAGCTAAAACCAGATGTTTAAAGATATCCTGGGCGATCATTTCATCGTCTAGTTCCGCAAAATCTCTTTTAATATCTCCTACTATCGGATTATATTCTTTGCTTTGGAAAAGGTAGCCATGAGGTAACTTTATTAATTCATCGCCGTTAACCATGAAGCGCGATAATCTTCTGTATCGATACTTACCTTTGATGTAAGGATCGAGAGGTAAATCATCAAAAAATTGCTTAAAACCTTCTAGCTTAATCGAGTTTACCTTTTTAAAGGTAAACATGAAAGCATAATCCAAATTTGTCGATCCCAGTAAGGTTTTCATAGGATTTTATAATTTTAGCGTTGATCCCTATCTTAAGTTTTCCTTAAGGAGGTGTATATCTCCAGTATAGAGTAGCTTTTTTGTGAATGCGGCTAAGCTAAATACACAGTTTGCAAAGTTATGGTGAAGATTAGCTAGTAATTCTGCACGGTTTACGTAACGCCGCCATCTTGGCG
>NZ_JAQMUA010000124.1:0-14721 GCF_028330895.1 Kamptonema animale CS-326
AGTTGTTGGTTGTTAGTTGTCATTGCGAGCGAAGCGAAGCAATCGCAATACTTTGAAACTACTTCGGTGTATCAATTACCAATTACCAATTACCAATTAGCCATTAGCCATTAGCCATTAGCCATTAGCCATTAGCCATTACCAATTACCAATTACCAATTACTAAGTTTATGAACGAAAAAATTTTAGAAATTGAGAACTTGACCGTTAGTTTTGACGGTTTTAAGGCGCTAAATGCGCTTAATTTTAGTATGGATGCGGGCGAGTTGCGAGTGATAATTGGGGCGAATGGAGCCGGGAAAACGACGTTTCTGGATGTGATCACGGGTAAGGTGCAGCCGACTGAGGGGCGGGTTATATTTAAAGGACGAAACTTGCGTCAATTATCGGAACATGAAATTGTTCGTTTAGGAATTGGCCGCAAGTTTCAAACGCCGCGAGTTTACCTGAATCTAACACCAAGGGAAAATTTAGAGCTGTCTTGTAACCGCAAAAAAAATGTTTTTTCAACGCTGGTGCAGCGTCCTCCAGTTGCTGAAAAACGCACGGTGACTGGTTTACTGGAAACTATTGGTTTAATTGCTAAAGCTGACGTTGCGGCTGGTTTACTTTCTCATGGTGAAAAGCAATGGTTAGAAATTGGGATGTTATTAGCTCAGTCTCCTGATTTATTATTAGTAGATGAACCTGTAGCAGGATTGACTGATGAAGAGACGGCTTTAACTGGGGATTTACTGATTTCGCTAGCTGAAAGTCACTCCGTATTAGTGATTGAACATGATATGGAGTTTGTAAGGCAAATTGCTAGGAAAGTAACGGTTTTGCATCAAGGTTCGGTTTTGTGCGAGGGAAATATGGATGAAGTACAAAACGATCCGCGTGTAATTGAAGTTTATCTAGGAAAACCAGAAGAAGAGCACAAAGCTGCTTAAAGATTTAACAGTTAACCGTTAATAATTAACTGTTAACAATTAACAATTACCCATTACCCATTACCCAAAAATATGCTGCAAATCTCTGGTTTAAATGTTTACTATGGTGAAAGCCACATTCTTCGCGATGTGGATTTGAGTGTGGCGGCGGGGAAAATGGTTTGCTTGATTGGCCGCAATGGAGTGGGGAAAACTACTCTGCTAAAAACGCTGATGGGATTGCTGCAACCTCGGAGTGGTGCGATTGCTTTTTGCGGAGAAGGTATTGTTTCCAAATCTCCTGACAAAAGAGCGAAAATGGGTATTGGTTATGTCCCGCAAGGCCGCGAGATTATCCCCCGTTTGACTGTTGAGGAAAATCTATTTTTAGGTTTGGAAGCAAGAAAAATCAGGCCGACAAAGCAAGAAGTTGCCGATGAGATCTTTGAGTTATTTCCTGTGTTAAAAACTATGCTTTCTCGCATGGGTGGCGATTTAAGCGGGGGACAGCAGCAGCAGTTAGCTATTGCTAGAGCATTGATGGGACAGCCGCAATTATTGGTTTTAGACGAACCTACAGAAGGGATTCAACCTTCTATTATTCTGGAAATTGAAGCGGCTGTACGGGGTATTGTGGCATCTAAGGGTATTTCAGTATTGTTAGTAGAACAGCACTTGCATTTTGTGCGCCAAGCTGACTGGTACTACGCGATGCAAAAAGGCGGTATTGTAGCATCGGGAAATACTAGCGAACTTAGCGACGAAGTGATTCAGAGGTTTTTGGCAGTGTAGGGTTCTGAAATGATTTCTACAGCAGGAATTGTGACTCCTGATACTAACTCAGGTTATCTTTTAGTCCGCGTAGGCGGACTTCGTTCGTGTAGTAGCGATTTCAATCGCCGAAGGATCAAGGACTACTCCCGTTCACTGCGGAAATCTTTGGAGCTGATAGGGTGTTTGTTGCCAAATGTGAATATTAGTGGGAGAATAGTGTGCGATCGCCCACAAGGGCAGCGTTAATGTCAATACAGCGATCGCAGTTCCGACAATATTGGCTAGCGTTTGCTGAGGAGGTCGGTCTGAAGGACTGGCAGGCTGACTATTGGATTCCATAAGGAATGTAGATACGCTATTGTGAACTCACTGAAAGCGATCTAAAAATAACTATAAGTTATTCTAACACAATTCCAGCTTTTTTACACAAAAACCTGAATCTACCTCCAAAGAGATATCTCCCCAGCCGCTCGCAAGGATGGGGAGGAAGCGTCGAGCGCCGAAACTGATTCACTCATGGACTTGGTTATACATTCCCTGCACTACGTCCAGCATAGTAATCGCTTGCTGCCATTGGGGGGCATCTGGATTACTGCTTTTGGAGCGTTGAATTTTGAAGCTCTCACGTAGGAGTTGCAGCAGCACCTCTGGATGAGGCACTGAGGTGTCCGATTCATCTGCGGAGGATGTTTCATTTTCTGCGACTTCTTTAATAGCCTGGGCTTTTTCTGCCAGCGCGATCGCTCTCCCTGCCAGATTTTCCGGCATTCTTGGTTGCTCTGACAAATAGACGCTAGTGATTTCCAGCAAAAATTGACGCACTTGCTGTGCCCACTCACGCTCGTACCCAAAGTGCGAACTTGAGATTGCTTGCCCATCGTGACTTTCCTCAATACTCTGTACCTTCTGTAACAGAGGCAGAGCCTTTTGAGAAAAGTTCTCTGGTAGTCTGGGAATATCCGACAAAGAGCAGCGAGCAATATCCATCAACAGTTGGTAAACGTCTTCCACCCAATCGATATCTGCGGACTGCGAATTCAAATTACTCATAACTAGCGCTTAAAGTTCCTATATCTAAGACTAGAACATTAACTCTCTACCAATAAACCTCTTTGAGGTTAACTGACAGCAATTTTTGGGCCCTACAGAATTGAGTGAAGTGCTCGATTTCTTGGGCGGGCGGGCGGCAACCCTGCGGCGATCCCCGCCGCAAGGTTTTTTATTTTTCCGTGAGTTTCCAAACGCCGTCCCAGTTGAGGACATCTGGAGGCTGGTGCTGAAATAGCATACAGCGCTCAATGTGCAATTTAGCTGCCTTGTTTTTGGGGTCTGCTTCCAGAACAGAGTGAAATTGGCTGTCAGCATCTTTAAACGCTTGCTTAGCTTTAGGTTCTAACAGCCTCTTGACCTCAGAGAGCAGCTTCTTAACTTGATCTAGGGATAAGTTCGGGAATTCTTCGTGTAAAAAATTCTCGACTGCCTCGACTGACCGACTTTTAATTTTAGCCTCTAATAGCTGCTTAATCTCAGCGGATGTCAGTTTCTTAATCTGAGGCTTGGAGGGCTGCCTAACTTCGATCTCCAAAAGCTTTTTAGCATCGCCCTCTCCTAGTTCCTTAATATCCTCTGCTGAGATCTGCTTAACTTTAGCTTTGAGCAGCACTCTCACTTCGTCCTCGGAGAGATTTTTAATCGTTTCCAAAGACAGCAGCTTGATTTCAGGCTTGAGCAACTTAATCAGCTCGTCTTTCTTACCGGGTCTAGCGATTTTCGCCTCTGGCAGCTTTTTAATGTAATACAGCAGTTTTTTAAGCTGATACTCTAACTGCTCTTCGACATTGTATGAGAGCTTCTTGATCTCAGCCGCAGACATCTGTTTGACTCTATCTAAAAGCTCTCTAATCTCTGTGTCAGAAAGCTTTTCGCTCACTGGTCGCTTGTAGCACTCGCGTCCCTTTGCATAGTGTTCTATCACCTTCTGCTGGGCTTCGCTCAGGGGTTTGCCAATTGGCGAAAAGCCCGCACGGATGCCCAAAAGTTCGTAGATGGTGACAGGTTCGGTTTTGCCTTTGACGGTAATGAAATCGAGTTCCCGAACATAGAGGCGCTCAGCGTAATCTTTATAAGTATTTTCGCTGATCACCAAGTCTGTGCCGTATTGCTTGGAAGTACCTTCCAAGCGAGAGGCGAGGTTGACACCATCGCCAATGGATGTCAACTCCATGCGCTTGCTGGAGCCGATGTTACCGCTCACCACTTCGTCGGAATGGATACCCATACCGATGCTGATTGGCATTAAGCCGTCTTTGACGCGAGTGGCATTGAATTCCACTAAGCGTTCCCGCATTTCTACGGCGGTTTGCATGGCGCACCAACTATGATCTTCCAGAGGTGCGGGGGAACCGAATACAGCCATCAGTGCGTCGCCGATGTATTTATCGAGAGTACCGCCGTATTTAAAGACGGCATCTACCATTTCTTCAAAATATCCGTTCAGCATCGCTACCACTTCTTCTGCTTGCAATTTTTCGGTTAATGTGGTATAGCTGCGAATATCTGAGAATAGCACTGAGACGTGCTTGCGCTTACCGCCGAGTCCAGTGTCGCCGGAAGCTAACAAAGCTTCGGCTACTTCCGGGGTCATGTAACGGTACATCAGGCTTTTTACTTGTTTTTCCCCGCTAATGTCTTCCATGACTAATAGCGCCCCATTGACTTTCTCAGGATCGACAGCATCTGCCATTGAGTTAATTGATAAATTAACACTTTGGGGTTCGCCTTCGAGGGGAAGTAAAACTTGGTCTGGGTAAAACTGTCGGCGGTCTTTCTCCTCTTTGGGTGACAAAGCTGCTTCAAACCACTGGATAAAATTCCCTTTTTCTAAATTGATTAACTCGCGCAAGCATTTGCCTTCTGCGAGGTCGGCATCGGTAGCTCCCAGTAGTTTTTTTACACTGTCATTGGTAGCAACGATATGACCATTCTTATCTGTAGAAATTACGCCATTTGTCAAGCTGCGGAGCATATCTTTTTGTCTTTGTTCTTGCTGCTTGACTTCAGCGAAAAGTTTAGCATTTTGTAAGGCGACTCCAGCTTGAATATTGAACGCCTTCATAAATTCCATATCATTGCGGTTAAAACTCGACCGCCACTGATCTGGTGCTTCCGGCCAGTTTGCGGAGTCGTAGGCGGGATAGTCTCCCTGTCTTTTTTTGTTGATTAATTGGGTAACTCCTATTAATTTACCGTCAGCATTGAAGACAGGCATACATAGCATACTGCAAGTCCGATATCCCGACTTTTGATCGGTTTCCTTTGACTTGACAGCGCGGGGATCGTCATAAACATCAAAGGGTAATAGGAGAGGTTCTCCTGACTCAGCAACGATGCCAGCGAAGCCGGCATTTCTCGGCATTCTAATTTCTTGTAAATTCCCGCCGATGGGAATTTTTGTCCAGAGTTGATTTTTATCTTCATCTAATAGCCAGAGCGTACTGCGATCGGCGTTCATTAATTCTTTTGCCTGATCCATTACTCTGGCAAGGGTATCGTCTAAGTTTAAACTGCTCTGAGAAAGTGCATTGACGGCGTTCATCAGCGCACTCGCGGCACGCTGTCTTTGAGTTGCTGCGTAAAAAGACTTGGAAGATTCTAAAATTAGGCGAATTGAGGGTGCAAATTCTCTAAATACTTGTTCATCTTCTGCGGTAAATCCACAGGTATCAATTTTGTCTTCTAATCGTCCATGAGGTTCGTGATCTATTTTTAATTTATTAATCAGTTGGACTACTGCTACTAACTCCCCTGTGTCCTCATTCAGCAGAGGCATCGCCAGCATGGAAAAGGTGCGGTATCCATTTTTTTGATCCATCTTCTTAGCGGTGGCTGAGCGCGGATCGTCATAGAAATCGAAGCCAATGTTAACAACTTTCTTAAAGGTAGCTACTTCTCCAGCTATACCTGCTGTGGAGGGAAATCTGAGTTCTAAATTGTTGCCTTTTTCATCTTTAGCGACAATTGACCAGAGTTCATCTTTTTCGTCATCTAATAAATAAATAGTGCTGCGGTCTGCATTCAACAATTCCCCTGTTTTGAGGGTGATGGACTGCAACATTTCATTTAGGATGGCATCAAATCCCTGGCTGTCCAGTAGATTGTCCAACATCCCTAGCGTTTGATTAACAACTCTCAGCTTATCTTCTACATCTCTAGTGACGTGCTTAAAGTTGTCTTTGTTAAGGGGGGCGAGGAAGGTGGAGAAGTTTCCTTGGGCTATGGTG
This sequence comes from Kamptonema animale CS-326, assembly GCF_028330895.1. NCBI lineage: Bacteria > Bacillati > Cyanobacteriota > Cyanophyceae > Oscillatoriales > Microcoleaceae > Kamptonema > Kamptonema animale. The sequence continues at coordinate 5,966 of NZ_JAQMUA010000124.1, forward strand.
AGAGAACTGCTACTAGAGTTAGGTTTGGGATGCTGAACCTGATGATTGTCATTCTGAGGGACAACATCTATCACGGCGGTGGTAGCGTTGTCCATAGATACGTTGGGAGATGCAGATTTCATAGACCTTTACAGAGGCTATTGCGTAAGGGTTGGTCTTTGACGGGTGAGGGGTGGGCAAGTTCACCAGGGCGGGTAGTTAGCACCTAGTAAGCAGAGTCTAAGACTTATTCCCAGTTTACTTGGATAGTGGGCTGTTGCTAAATCTGGGGAGGGTCTAGCCTTGCCATGATTGTTGCATCATAACCTGCTAATATGTGTGCTGGTTTCTACAATTGTGGTTTTCCGGCGGAATTTCTGTCATCTTGGCACGATATAGGTGGTTGTTTAATCCTGCAACTGTCGTCTGCTAGCATTTTAAATATTTTTGGGCTGGATAGAGTTAACTTAGGATTTGCGTTTTTTGTCGGTGTAAGTTTTTTGATGGCTTCCTCTGGTGTGATTTGGGGTTTTGAGGTCGATCGCTTGCTGTTCTGAGTGGGTTTGGCGGAGGATGGCGGCCTCGGCGAGGAGGGATTCGGCGAAGGCGATCGCTTCTGTGGCGGATCTACCACTAGCAAGTTGGGCTAGTTCTTCGCGCCGTTTCTCTTGGTTGTCAAGCAGGCTGACTCTAACAACTGTACGGATTTCAGGCGGGTTTGGAGTTGCCAAACTAGAAAATTCTCCCCCATCTCCCCCATCTTCCCTACTTTCCCCATCTCCTCGATCTTCGATGATTTGTTTATTAACTCGGAAGTGGGAGTCGGCCATGGCGGCGACGAGGGGTTGGTGGGTGACGCAGAGGACTTGATGTCTGTGGGTGAGTTGGTAAAGTTTTTGGGCGATCGCTTGGGCGACTCTTCCCGATACTCCGACATCGATTTCGTCGAAGATTAGGGTTTCGGAACTATCTATTTGGGAAAAACAGGCTTTGAGGGCCAAGAGAAAGCGGCTCATTTCTCCTCCTGATGCGATCGCGCCTAATGGTTGCATGGGTTCTCCGGGATTGGGACTAAAACAGAAGGCGATCGCGTCTGCACCTCCGGCTGTGGGAGAACAAGGACTAATCTCTACTTGAAATTGTACTTTCTCCATTGCTAAAGGTTTAAGTTCTTCAACTAAGCGAGTTTCGAGTTTAAGGGCTGCTGCTTTGCGTTTTAATGTTAGGGTATGACACTCGCTTTTAAGCTGCTCAAAAGCGGCTATATGGGCTTGTTCTAGGGCTTCCATTGATTCGCCCCCGTCGTGGAGTTCTTTAAGTTCTATTTGGATATTCTGGTAGTAGGCGATCGCTTCGCTCAAAGGCCCATATTTACGACAGATTTGTTTCAGTTCCCGAATCCGTTCTTCTACTTCTTCAAGTCTTTGAGGATCTGTTTCTAATTGTTCGCCATAGCTGCTAATTTGCCTACCTGCTTCTGTCACTTGAGCTAAAGCGTCGCTGACCATTTCTAGTATGGGCTGCAATTGGGGGTCATAAACTGTCATATCGCTGAGGGAGCTTTCCGCAAGGCTGAGCAAATCGCCGGCGGCGGCCGCCCCGGTATCATTCTGGTAGAGGGCTTGATAAATCTTGTAACTTTTCTCTTGTAGTTCTACGATGTGGGCGAGTCGAGTACGTTCTTGTTCGAGTTGTTCTTGTTCGTCTGGTTGGCTGAGGTTGGCTTCACCAAGTTCGCGAACTTGATATTCCAAGAGATCGAGCCTTTGCAAGCGTTGTTGTTCGGATTGTCGTCTGCGCGTAAGGGCGGCGGCGGCTTGTTGGGCGGCTGTATAGGCGGCGGCTACTGCTTGGCGATGATTAATGAGTTCCGAACCCCCGTAGAAGTCGAGCCATTCACGCTGAAGGGCGGGTTGTCCGAGTTGTACTGTTTGACCTTGGGCGGTAATTTCAACGAGGCGATCGCGCAATTGATCCATCAGTTGGCGATTAACGAGAATACCATTTAAGCGCGATCGGCTGCGAAATGCACCGCTAGCAGCCGTAAGTTCTCGGCTACAAACTGCTAAGTTTCCATCGATCAGTTCTATTTCTTGTTCGCTCAGCCATTGAACCGCAGATCGATCTAACTCAAAAGTAGCTTCTAATATTGCCCGCGCTGTTCCTGTACGAATAGCACGCCGGTCAATTTTGCCACCTAAAGTAGCATCTAGAGCATCTAAGATAATTGATTTACCTGCACCTGTTTCGCCTGTAAAGACGTTTAAACCGGGGCCAAAATCGATATTTAGACTGTCGATCAAGGCAAAGTTTTCAATTCGGAGAGATAGGAGCATGGATGGCGGGTAGAAACCTCAACAAGGGGATAAAAAAGTCTTTGATGCTGGTATAAAGTGCCGCGACTAGGCAATCGGAATTAAATAATATACTCAAAAAGTGTGGGGGAGCACCCGAAACTGCATGAAAATTAAATCCGAAATTTGGATGCTCCCAAGTATATTGTTGCACTTTAGCGTTAAAACGCAATAACATACAACTCTATCTAAACTCTAAACTGTAATTTTTCAACCTCCTTTTAAAGTGATTTATAGGGATTTTGTTAGAAGAGTAAACTATTGAGAAAATGGAGAGCTGATAGATAGAAAAGTTACGAAACTGGTGCAGATTATGATTGACGGGTAGATTATTATTTAACTGCTTGATTGCGATCTTTTTTCCACTGCAAATTCAATCGGGAGTTGCGGAAGCCGGAGGCGAACTGCATTAGCTCGCAGCCAGAGAGTAACGGCGTGTCGGCGCTGCGGTGTCAGATACTCTCCAGCCTTGATAACTCCCGCACAAACACCGATATTCTTTAGTCTGGTTTCTTGCTCGGAGGCACTTGCACCCTGCAATAACCTGACTTGGGCTTTGATAAAATCCACGTTCATAGGAGTAATATTCAGTAAAGAACTCAGTTAAATAACGATACTTAGCTTTTAATTGTACATCTAAAATCATTTTTAATGAATTAGATTTAGTCAAGTTTTTTGCCCTATTTATTAAAGCAAACAGAAGCGGTGCTGAGTTATATTTAGCTCAACACTCTCTCAAGACTAAAATCCAAATTAAGCTGTTTACGCACTGTTTAGCACCGAAAAACTGTTCGGTGCGAACAATTAATACAATAGTTTTAAAACTACCTACAGCTAAGAATTTTGTAGCCTTATTTTTACTGATAGATTTGTCTGGTATCAATACGCTTTAAGAGATTTTCTTACCTATCAGGTGCTAGTTTTATAGTCATTTATTTACTAGCAAATTTAGAGCGAGAATACCAATTTTTAGCGTGTTTTAAGCTTGCTCAAAAGTCTGCTAGTATCGGTTTTTATCGCTTAAACCTACAATCCGTTTCAGGATTTCTCCTACTACGTATCATTGGCGATCGCTTTTTCCGTTACTGGCACTTCAATATTTCTAGCGGCTGTTATACATAAGTTTAAATAGCCGCCGCAAGCGCAACTAATAAGCTGCACCTGCTTAATTGCCTATTTTTGATAGAAATGTAAGTCATTACTATCAATTAGGTTGAGTTTGGTTAAGTTAAATTTGTCTGTGAACGTTAATGTGTTTGCGGTTAGCTGACAGTTTGAATCAGCAACCTTGTACTCAACGGAGTTGTTATTATTTTTTGACAGTTCCGAGTCTAAAGACGCGATTATTGTTGAGGATAAGCTTTTTGAGATCGATCCGCAAAAAGTTTTATTTTCAACGCTGCTGTCAAACGACATCTACTCACTCACTCAACTAGGGTTGAGGTTGTGACTACTTTTAAATTTGTACTCGATAGCGAGTATGGTTTGGATGATAGCATAGAGCCTTGAAGAAAACAATATCTGCTTTAACTGTTATTTCACCGCAAGCTATCAGGAGGGGAAGAATCTATGCTGTGAAAGCCAATGTCAGGATTGCTAAGGCGATCGCTTTTACTCTGTAATAAGTTTAATCTGTAACATAATTTAACAGCAGCTAAATTTACGAATACACATTATTCCATTGGAGTGATGTCAATTTTTGTAAAATCTGCCCTAAGAGGGATAAGCTAGTGCTGTGTTATGTAAGTTAAATACAATAAAACTTAGTAGAGTGGCTTAACCCACTCTACCTAATAGTCAGAGTAGTGCTAAAGATTAGCAATAGGCACTTCTTCTATCGCATCAGCTAGTTGAAATCCAAATACTCGCGAGTAGAAATAGAATTCGCCGTCGAGCGTTTTTTTGATATTTTCAGCACGGCGAAAACCGTGTTGTTCCCCTTCAAAAGTAATGTATGCCACTGGCAAACCTTTGGCTTTAATTGCAGCTACCATCATCTCAGCTTGGTTTGGTGGTACAACTCGATCTTCTAATCCTTGAAAGAAAATTACTGGACAAGATAGGTGTTCAGTAAAATGAATGGGAGAGCGCTGTTTATACAAATCTTGCCGTTCAGGATAAGGGCCAATTAATTCATCTAAGTAGCGCGACTCAAATTTGTGAGTATCTGTGGCTAAAGCTTCTAAATCGCTGACTCCATAATAACTCGCACCGGCCTTAAAAACGTCTCGGAAAGTGAGAGCGCACAGAGTAGTAAAACCGCCTGCACTACCACCCGCAATCGCCATTTTTTGGCTATCTACTAATCCCTTTTCAGCTAAATATTTTGCACCGTTAGTACAGTCATCAACATCAACAATTCCCCATCGATCTTTTAGTCTTTGGCGGTATTCGCGTCCGTAACCAGTGCTACCACCGTAATTAACATCAAGTACAGCAAAACCGCGACTTGTCCAGTATTGAATTTTTAAATTGAAACTGCTAGAAGTGGCAGCAGTTGGGCCGCCATGACTTTTAACAACCAGGGGAGGTTTTTCCTCAGTAGGTGCCGTGTAATCGCGGTTTTTGGGAGGGTAGAAGAAAGCGTAAGCTGTCTGTCCATTCTCTGTAGGAAACTCTATGGGTTCGGGGTTAGAGAGATAACCAGAATCGATGGTTAATTCACTAGCACGCCGCAGCACTTGTAATTGATTTGTTGCTAAATCTAGTTGTACAATAGCTGTGGATTCTGTGGGAGAACCTGCTAGAAAAACAACTCGGTTCTCTTGGGATTTAATTCCTGAAATATCAGTGTACGGAGTCTCAATTGTTGCTAACTCTTTTGTCTTGAGATCGATACTAGCTAGATGCCAGATGCCTTGTTGAGTATAAGTACAGATGATTTTATTACCTGAAACAAAGGCATAAGTTAACATCCCAAAAACCCATTGGGGAAGTCCAAATTCAGCAGGCATTTCGCACAGAGGTTCGATTTCCCCTCCCCATTTTTTTAAGGAGTTTGTCTCGCTTGTTAACTGGATTGGTTGCCAGCGATAGAAATTCCACCAATTAGAACGATCGCTGATAAAATATAATACTCCATCCCTTGACCATTCAGGTTGAAAAATAGACTCGCTAACTCCGCCTGCAACTAATTGTTTTTCACCTAATGAACCGTCAGCTTTTATCTCTGCAACCCATAATTCTGTACCATCCCAAGGCATATTTGGATGGTTCCAACTAATCCAACACAGTTGAGAATTATCTGGACTTAGGCGCGGCGAAGCGTAAAAGTCATGACCATGAGCTAAAATTTGGATATCTTCACCATTATCCAAATTAATGCTAACTATTGTGTTAACAGGTTCACTGCCAGTGCTATGATCTTCTCGGATATAAATAAGGCGATTTCGTTGGCGATCGATGATGCCATCTGCATAACGCCAGTCACCCGCAGGTGTTAACGGTTGAGGTTCTGAATCAATTGTTTGACGGTAAAGGCGTTGATCGGTAAAATTGGAAAAATAGACTGTGCGATCGGCAACTAAAAACGCGCCGCCGCCATATTCATGTACGCGAGTGCGAACATTAAAAGGTGGTGGTGTGACATCTGTTATTTTACCATCTGATGTGCGACGAACAATGACATTACGTCCGCCTTCGGATGGTCTACCTTCCATCCAGTAAATATCATCGCCATCTAGGGAAATTCCCCCTAGTCCAATTGTACCAGAGACAATTAAATCTGAGGTAATTGGTGATTTCCAAGAGCCATAATTTGCGATTTGATTCATCATTAATTCTCTCTATTTCCAAATCTAGTTAACAAATCTTCGCGAGATAATTCAAGCAGCATTCGCGTTAATTCTTGCGGCGGTAATTCAAGCATTGGTTCAAGCACTGCTAACAGTGCTTCATCAATAGACCCAAATCTGGCTATTAACAAGTTTTCTACAAGAATACGCCGTTCTTCAAAGCGTCCTATCTCTACTCCTATCTGTCGTCCCTGTAGCAAAGTTTCTTCTCGCCATTGGACATAAGCTGGTGTTAAATTCATAATTAACTCGCGATCTTCTTCAGTTAAATCTTGCTTTGTTTGTAGATTAACTCGCCAGGTTGAAACCAGTTCTAAAATATTTGTGCGTAAAGAATTTGTTTCAGGGAGTGCGATGATTTCATCAATGGCTTGCTGCTGAGTTCTCCCTTTTCCGAGAATTCTCAACCATAGCGTATCTGGCGTAGTTGACAATTGATTACTTGCAACAATTGCTGTTTTCATCGCCTCGCCTAGAAAGTAAACCCCTTGACACCAGTTATCTAGATCTAGTGTAAATCGAAAACTATCGAGTAAGCTAGCCGAAGCTGAAGTTGTCAAAATCCACAATTGAGGTAACTCAGTTTCAGTAATAGCATCATCCTCACGTCTAGCTTGCCGGTGCAACTCACTTTGCAGGGAAAATAGTTTGAGGATACAGCTACGAATCTCTGTTTTGCTGGGTTGATTGCGAAAAGGTTCCAGCAAACATGGACTCGATACTATTTTACCAAGTAATCCTAAATTTTGCCGATCGCCAGTAGGTTGCGGTGCGGGTGCAAACCAGACATCGATTTGGCGAACTTCGCCACTTACTTCGCGGCTAACATTTACTTCTCCTAATGATGCTAGTAGTTCAGCTAAATACTGTTTGGCAAATTGATCGTGAGGCTGTCGCGTCATTAATCTTTTAGTACCAATGATTGATTAAATTTTATCATTAGAAGGCGATCGCACAGCTAGATATGACTGTAAAATAGTTTAAAGAATCTTTGGCAGAAACAAAAGGTTCTTGTTTGAGAGCAGAACTACACAAAGCTAAGTTAAAATAATGCTACCTTTTTTACCAATTATCCACCTCAGTCAAGCATCACTTCCACCTCAAGAAATTGTCCAAATTCAAGAAGTGCGTCCTTTACCGGGACAGTTAGATAATGTACCAACCTTTAACAGTAATAGCCCCGAATTAGTGTTAAAAGAGGGGATTTTACTTTCGACTTTTCCCCCCAATAGAAAGCAATATCCCTCGGCTCACCTAAACTTTCCTTTTGAGGGAAGATTTGATATATTTGCTCACCATATTGCTAAGGGGTCGCCCGAAAATTTGCGTACATTATACCAGGGATTGATTTTACACAATCCCGGCAATCAACCAGTAAAAGTTGATGTCTTACAGGCCGCAAGCTATCTGAGTCAACCTGATGCACCTTTTATTGATTTGCCGCCTTATGCAAACAATCTTGATGGCAATATCTACGCGGGGCCTGGTAGTCGCGTGATGAGTGATATCCTCAGAGGAAAGCGGCAATCTGATGTGCCTGCACAATTAATAATTTTACCTGGAAAAAGCCAGATTTTAATGAATTATTCTATCCCAGTACGGGAACTAGAACCGCCGCTGAATGGCCGATCTACCTTGATGCGATTGCGAAGTAATGGTAAAATTTATATGGCTAACTTGGCAATGTTTGCGCCTCTGGATGCGTTAGGAAATGAACGCGCACCTAGTTTAGAAGAATGGGAAAATTTATTAGAGAATAGTGATGTTGCCGGGCCTCGCGATCTCGCGCCAACTCCCCCAGAAAAAACAGAAGATCGAATCATTTACGGGAGAGTTGCTGGAGTTGCTTTAGGTTCGCGATGGCAAGCTCAATTAGTTGATAAATCTGGTAAATCTAAGCTGAGTATTCCTCAACCAGGAAAAGCCTTTTCCTATGGTTTATCTACACTTCCTCGCGGAATGTTAGGCACGGATCGAGTGCAAAGTGCTCGAATGTTGGTACGATATTCAGATACAGCATACTTTGCTCACGGCAATTATGGAATTGAATATAACCTCAGTTTGCCCCTTGATAATTCTACTAGGGAAACTCAAAATATCACTATAGCTATTCAAACTCCAATTAAAACAGATCGGCTAACTTTGGGAGGATTGAGTTTCTTAGAACCGCCAGCTAATCAAATCTTTTTTCGCGGTACAGTAAGGCTCCGCTACACTGATGATAGTGGAATTCCTCAAACTCGCTACGTGCATTTAATGCAGCGGCGTGGACAGCAGGGGGAACCTTTAGTAAAATTGAAGATGTCATCGGGAGAAAGACGACTTGTTGAGGTAGATTTTCTCTATCCGCCTGATGCTTCACCGCCGCAGGTTTTGACTGTTAAAACTTTGGAGAATTGGTAATGGGTAATTGGTAATTGGTAATTGGTAATTGGTAATGGCTAATTGGTAATGGCTAATTTTAGGACTTATGCTCAGGGCTCCAGAAACCGGGTTTTTTGACGAAAATACTTCGCCGGAACCCACAGATTCTCTCAAAAACCCGGTTTCTGGAGCCCTGAGCATAAGTCCTAAAATTAGCCATTACCAATTAGCCATTACCAATTACAAATTACCAATTACCAATTAC
>NZ_JAQMUA010000125.1:0-13263 GCF_028330895.1 Kamptonema animale CS-326
CTCATAGAAGAAGATGGTTACGGCGAGCGCCCACCTGTGCATTTTATAGCGTTTATTTATGTCCACCTACTTAACAAGATCGATGGCAAGTCCGGTTAATAGTCCTTATCGCAGTGAAAATGGATGGCAATCCAGTTTTCTGCGATCGCTCCCAAAGGCATAGGGTAATCAACCGAACTTGAATATTAGGCATTACTTATCGTCACCTGTCACTACCCCTGTATTTTTGGGATATAACTTATTTTAACAAAGAGCAGCTTTACAAACCATCTTCCATAAGTAATGACTTCAGAACTTACGTACTTAGTACGATCTTTTGTCTTTGCGAGTGAAACAAAGCCATCTTAGATTTTTATATTTATCTTAATAGTGCGTAAGCACAAACTAATAGTCTACCACAAAATTTTATTAATTCAAAGGTTAGTATGCCACTTCTAGGATTGACCACTATTGAGCGATCGCTTATCTCAACCTTTGGCGGGCCGCTTGTAAAATCAAGCGTTGCTCAGCGCGTGCGATCGCAATACCAGTGCGTTCCACCGCCTCCACATTCACAGAAATAGATGTAATTCCCCACCTTACTAGCGAATCAATCATCTCAGGATACAAAGCCGGAGCATCCCCACAGATAGAGCAAGGAATCCCTGCGGTATTCGCCATTTCAATTAACTGTTGAATCGCTCTAATCGCCGCAGGATGACGTGGATTAAAAACACTAGCCATCTGTTCCGAATCGCGGTCAACACCTAATAAAAGTTGAGTTAAATCGTTAGTACCGATCGTAATTCCCTGAACTCCAGCTTTCACATAATCGGGTAACAAAAACAAAACCGATGGCACCTCAGCCATAATCCACAGTTGGAAATCTGGATGCAACCGTCCCCAAAGTGTTTCTAACCGATTTCGGCAGAAAGAAAAATCTTCAACAGAGCGCACAAAAGGCAAAATTAAGTTAACATTGCTATATCCCAACTGATATACTCTTTCAATAACTGTCAATTCTAAATCGAATAGTTCTGGATCTAATACATAACTAAAACTGCCTTCCACCCCCGATTCTCGCAAATCTAAAGAGCGATAAAACACAGGGCGCGGAGCTAAAGCAGCCGCAAATAGAGCTAGCTGATCCGCCATCCGCTCCACAAATTCTGCTTGGCGACCGCTGTGAAGCCAAAGCCTGGGATGTTGATAATCCAAAGCTTCCAGCGCCATCAATTCCGATCGTAACAAGCCGATGCCATCCAGAGGCAGATTTTTAATCCGCTCAATGGAACCAATCTGGCTGACATTAGCGTAAAGCTTAGTAGCTATTGGCAATGGGTAATTTAAGGTTGAAGAAAAATCCGTTATGCCCTCAATGCTCAGAGATTGAGCTGTTGCGTTTGACAGTTGTGCGTATTTTTCTTCGGCAATGTATGCCTTGCCAGATGTACTCTTATTAATATTAGTTTCGCTCATCAAGTAAACTTCTCCTTTATTGCCATCTATTAACAGTGAATCGCCAGTTTTAATCGCATGAGTAGCATCTGCAACTCCGACAACTGCCGGAATGCCAAGTTCTCTGGCTAAAATTGCGCCGTGTCCCGTCATCCCTCCTCGTTCTGAAATTACCCCAGCAGCAAGTTTTAGCCAAGGTAGCCACTCTGGGCTAATTTCAGAGGCTACTAAAATTCCTCCTGCTAAAAAATTGGATAATCTAGAGTTAGGATTGGTAATCACTTGGGCAGTAGCGATCGCAGTTCCGGCCGCTGCTGGTAGTCCCCGGAAGCAAATAGGGGAAGAGAGGGAGAGTTTTTCATCCTCGCGATCGCCTTTTCTGTGTTGCCCATTTAAGAGAGAAACTTGGGTGACATACAACTGCGGCTCTGAATTTGAGGCTAATTGGCACAAAGTCCACTCCATGACGAGGGAGCAACCAAGGTCTGCTTTTACCTTTTCTGCCATATCCATCAGCCCTTGCAGGTAAGGTTGATCTAGAGCGTATTGATTTTGCTCGACTTCGCTAAGGGCGCGAGCTTGCAAAGGACTGGCGGCACCAGAAATAACGAAGGAGGCCCCTGTTGCAGAGGCTTCGCGATCGCGGCGGAGGATGAAATGAGAATTTTGCTGCGTTCCTCCGTCCCCGCGATCGGGGGCTAAGTTATAAGCGATGTTTTTATGACCTAACTGCTGGCTTTGGATGTTTCTAGTTTCTGGCTGCACTTGGTAGCAGTCAGGAATAGCCTCCCCCCAAACCAAGGACATCCCCAAACCCCAACTGGCTTGGATTTCCCAAACTGCGCCCCCATTGGCGGCGATCGAACCAGAGGCGATCGCATTCCGCAACGGTTGTACTAAGACTGTGGGCGCGAGTTTCTGCAAACTTTGACCGCAACGCTGCCAGTAAAATAGGCTTTTGGCTCTAAAAAGTTCTGCCCAAGCTCGTTTGAGCCCATTAGCAATAGCTTCGGAATCAGTCCATACTACTTGAGATTCCAACAAACCAGAAGTTTTAATGCTGGTGTTAGTCAGGGAAGGGCGAAAAATCAGGGCTTTGGCATCTAATTGTTGCACTGCTGACTCAAGACTAGAGGCTAAGGCTTCTGGCAGTTTGGCGCTGATAATTTGGTGACGAATACGCTGGGCGATCGCTTGTAGTTGGTGCGGATTGTCAGCGTTGAAATATAGAGAGGAGTTAGGGAGGTCAGCAAATAGGGGTTCTAACCAGTCAATTTCGGAAAGGAAATCCCAAAACGTTTGAGGCGCGACAACGAAACCCCTGGCAACGGGGTAGCCACGCTGCATTAGGTCGCTTAAGTAAAACGCTTTGTCTCCAACCGTATCTCGGTCAGAAGATTGAATCTGGTTGAGCCAGTAGAGGTTTTGCACACTCTTAGCCTCTTGAGCAACTTTATTAAGATTTTATTAAATTTTGTGTTGGTTGCGAGTAAATGTTGAGCCTTAAAGCTATTCAAGGACAGCACTTGCGATCAAACTTAGGCTGTTGATTCCCGCAACCGCTTTTTTAAGGGTGCTTTCCGATCCCCCCTTTTTAAGGGGAGTATAGGGGGTATCTCTGTGAGTCCTGTTTGAGTTAAAATCTGACAATGGAAAAACGCTGGTGGACTTCTTACTTTAAACCGTTCTGGAGTTTATTTCTTAAGTCTAGCTGTTCTCTTTGTCAGCGGACTGCACAGGGAGAGTCATTTTGTCAATATTGCCAGAAACAAATTTGGCAGTGCCAATTTACTAACAACAGTCAACTTTGGCAAGGAGAGATGCCGATTTTTGTCTGGGGAGAGTATAGGGGAGCGTTGAAACGCGCGATCGCAGCTTTTAAATATGATAACAAACCAGAAATAGGTAAACCTTTGGGTCACTGGCTGGCTCAAGCTTGGTTAAATTATCCTGAATTAGCTATTGACAAATTGACAGTTGTACCCATTCCTTTGCACGCGACAAAGTTAAAAAAGCGGGGTTTTAATCAGGCTGAAATTTTAGCAGAGAATTTTTGTGAATTGACGGGTTTACCTTTGCAGCGACAAGGTTTGGAACGAGTGAAGGAGACTAAACCGCTATTCGATCTTTCGCGAAAAGAGCGACAAGATGAGATGAAAGAAGCGTTAATTTTGGGTAAAGGTTTTCGCCGTCGGCATCCCCCTGGGGGTGTGCTGTTGGTGGATGATATTTATACTAGCGGGACTACTGTCAAATCTGCAACTGAGGCTTTGAAACGGGAGGGGATTAAGGTTTATGGAGTGGTGGCGATCGCAAGTACCAAGAATGGTTAACAGTTAACAGTTAACTGTTAACAGATACCAAAAAAGCATCAAAAGTAGCGCGATCGCACATCGCAGACTGAGCACCATTTTTAGTCGCACATAGAGCACCCGCCGCCGCACCCCAAACCACCGCCTCTCGCAAAGAAAAACCAGCATCTAATGCCGCTGCAAGTCCACCATTAAAAGCATCGCCAGCAGCTACCGTATCAACAGCTTCGACGGCAAAAGCAGGGATAAAAAAGGTTTCATCAGCAGTAGCACAAACCACACCTTTAGATCCTAATTTAATAATCGCATTATTAACACCAAACTGACGCAATTTAGCGGCGGCTTGAGTAGCAGTTTCCGGGTTGTTAACAGGAAAGCCTACCAGTTGACTAGCTTCCACCTCATTCGGAGTAATAATGTCAATTAGCGGATAAAAATCTGTAGGAATATCTGAGCGAAAAGGTGCGGGATCTAGAATAACTTTTACACCAGCTTCGCGGGCAAGTTTTGCTGCTGCTTGGACAATTTGCAGGGGAATTTCTAACTGTAGTAACAAAGCTGTCGCAGTTGGTAATATTTCTTTTAGCCGTTCTAAATCAGTGTCATCAATGCAGTTGTTAGCACCGGGAACGACAATAATATTATTTTGACCGCTATCTTCTACAGCAATAATGGCAATACCTGAATGAGTGCTTTGATCGATTAATATTTTGTCTATATTTAATCCATAAAATTGTAAACTTGTCAATAGTTCTTGACCAAAATGATCGCCCCCAACCCTCCCGATTAGGTGGGTTGTTATTCCCAACTGGGAGGCGGCTACGGCTTGATTTGCACCTTTACCGCCGCCTGCGGTGAAGAAATTATGACCGAGTAGGGTTTCGCCGGGAAGGGGTAAACGAGGGGTTTTGGCGATCAGGTCGATGTTGATACTTCCAAAGACTATAATGCTCATAGATTTAGATTTAGATACGGTGTAAAAGTTTGAGTTCTTCAGGGTTAAGTTCGCGCCATTGACCGGGTTCTAAACCATCTAAGCGTAGGTGCGCGATCGCAACTCTTACTAGCCGTAAAGTAGGGAAACCAACCGCTGCTGTCATTCGCCTTACCTGACGATTTTTCCCCTCTGTAAGGGTCATTTCTAACCATGCGGTGGGTATATTTTTGCGAAACCTGATCGGGGGATCGCGTGGTGGTAATAGCGGTTCTGCGGATAAGAGCTGCACTTTTGTCGGTCGAGTGCGATAATTCTGAATAGTTATACCCGATTGCAGATGCGCGATCGCATCTTCGCTAGGGATTTTTTCTACTTGTACCCAATAAGTGCGCGGGTGAGCAAATTTTGGATCGCTTAGTCGATGCTGCATTTGCCCATCATCTGTTAACAGTAACAACCCTTCGCTATCTCTGTCCAGCCGTCCTACAGGATATACAGAAGAAATGGGTATATAGTCTTTAAGGGTGCTACGTTTGTTCTCACTTTCCGCGTCTGTGAATTGGGTTAAAACATCGTAAGGTTTATAAAAGAGAATATAGCGGTAAGCCATCGTAATTTTATATTTTAGATTCTTATTATACTCGATTTAAAATAAGCTTTTACACCTTTCTACTCATCTTCAATCACTCCATTACTGCTTCTCCAAAATGGATAGATCCTACTGAAACAAGAGGCTGCCAGTGCCAAATTAAGATATTATCTTTCATATTTTTTCAAGTCCTTACTAATTACCGTTTAGCTTCTTGAGACTGATTTCCCCCTTTTTTCTGTTGATGTCTACCTTTCAAAGGGGATTTGGTATTATCTGTATTTAATCGGACACGATCTAATACCAATTATCCAAATAATTGATACAATCTGCATTGTTGAGTGAACTTTATACAACCAACCTCCTGCCTCCTGCCTCCTGCCTCTACCTTTGCATAACTTTATAGAATTGGTATAAGTCCGATTAAGATAAAACAATGCGATCGCGACCCTGTTCTTTAGCTCGATAAAGTGCCTGATCTGCCGCCAATATCAACTTGACGAGTACCTCGCTATCTGCAACAGTAGTGGCTATGCCCATACTCAAAGTAACGTAATTGCTAACGCCTGACTTAGCATGAGGTAGCTTAAGAGATTCCATTTCCGAACGAATAGCTTTAGCCGCACGTAAAGCAGAAGCAGCATCCCTATTAGGCAAAATCACCGCAAATTCTTCTCCACCATAACGCGCCGCCAAAAATAGGTTTTCATCCTCCGGCACTTCTCCAGTTTCCCACTCTTCACTATTGCCCAAACATCGCTCCACAGAACGATTGAGTGCAGCAGCAACCTTTTTCAAACAAGCATCGCCTGCTTGGTGTCCGTAGGTGTCATTGTAGAGTTTGAAAAAGTCAACATCACACAGAATTAATGATAGTGGGGTGCGATCGCGCTGAGAGCGGGCCCATTCGCACTCCAGATATTCATCAAAGCAGCGACGGTTAGGAATTAGCGTTAAACCATCCAAAGTAGCGATCCGCTTGAGTTCTTGATTGGCATCCTGTAATCTTTGATAAAGTTCAGCTTGGCTGATAGCGATCGCTAACTGCGCCGCCAACTGCTTGAGCAAATCCATCTCCTGCGGTTGCCAGTGGCGCGATCCCTTACAATGGTGGGCAACTAACAGCCCCCAAGGTTGATAATTAGGAATTTTTGAGTTTGGAGACTTGGTTACACTCGCAACACTTAGCTGCGTTGAGTTTTGAGAGTGACTAACTCCCCTGCGATCGCCCACAAGCGAACCTTCCTGGTCACAAACCACTGTACCACCCTGTTCAGAAGCTCCCACACTCCCCAATCCCTGTAGCGCGATCGGCATGACTAAAGTCGCTCTCACTTGAAACTGAGCGAGTAAATCAACATCAGACTGCGGTAAATCTGCCCGATAAATATCCTCAACTGCTTGGATTTGACCGTCAGCAAACATAGACGTAGCAAAGCTAGCATCAAGAACCTTAACATCTAGCATCGGCTGCCAATCCGAACATACCGATTCTACAGCCACCGCCCTACTACCATCCTGCTCGCAGCGGTAAATTAATACTCGATCTGTCTGCAAAAATTCTCTTACTTCTGCAACCGCTACGCTCAGAATACCTCTGAGATCGAGAGATGAGCGGATACGCTGAGCAATCTTACTAATCAGTCGCTCCCGTTCAGCTTGCTGCCTGCGCTCTTCTTCCAAGCGTTTGCGCTCGGTAATATCTTCAACAGTTCCCTCATAGTAAAGCGCCGTTCCGTGCCTGTCGCGAACTGCACGAGCATTCTCAGAAATCCAGATCGTGCTACCGTCAGAGCGGTAAACTTGGGACTCAAACCCCGACACTACATCATCTTCTTGCAAGCGCCGGATAAACTCGGCGCGGCGATTTGGTTCTACGTACAATTGCCGCGAGATGTCAGTCAAGCGCACCATCAATTCTTGGGGTGTGGAGTAGCCGTAAATCCGGGCTAAAGCGGGATTGGCATTGAGATAATGACCGTCAATTGTCGTCTGAAAAATCCCTTCCAGAGCGTTTTCAAACAAGCTGCGGTATTTCTCCTCCGCCTGCCGTTGAGCTTCTTGGGCTTCTACGCGGTGGGAGATATCGCGGTAAGCGCTCAAAAATAGGCTGCGGTTTTTATACTGCATTAAAGATGTCGATACCAACAGGGTTTTTTGCTTGCCTTCTTTCGTAACGATCGCTGTTTCCACATCCCGAAACCCGCCTGTAAGTACCATCTCCCTAATCCCATTCAAGGCGGCGGCGTGGGCTTGCGAGTCAGGATACAGCAACCGCAGAAAATCTCCAGCAGTTTCAGCCTCTGCTTTGCTATAACCCGTCAACTCCTCCATTCTGGAGTTATAGATGATAAAGTTCCCGTCCGCATCGCTGAGGGTAATGCCTTCGCCAACGGTTTCAATGACTGTAGATAGCCGTTGAGCCCCTTCGATAATTTCTTCCTGAGCTTGTTTGTGGGGAGTAATATCTTCATAGGTGATCAGGATACCAACAACGTTTCCCTCTGTGTCGTGTAGCGGAATCTTGTTAGTATCTAGCCACGCTAGTTGACCGTTTGCTTGCAGTTGGGGTTGGAGGATGCGATATTGCGGGGTATCTGTTTCCATCACGCGCAGATCGCCTTTGCGAAAGGACTCAGCTTGCTCTTTTGTCCAAGGTAAGTCCCAGTCTGTAAGTCCAATAATGTCTTGACAACAGGCCAAACCTGCATCAGCGGCGGCAGTGCGGTTACAACCTAAATAGACGGAGTTTCGATCTTTCCAGCAGATAGCTTGGGGAATGTTATCGATCACCAGTTGGAGCATTTCCTGTGACTGTTGTAGGGCTGACACTGCTTGTTTACCCTCGCTGATGTCGATACCCAATTCCAGAACTAGCTGAGAACCGTCAATGTCTGTAAAAGGGAAGTTGTAACTTTGATAAGTCTTGCCATCAAAGCGCGTCCATTCCCAAGTAGCCGTTTTTTTGATGTCTAAAACTTCGCTAGTCATATAGGTAGGATAAGAGGGCGATTGCCCTGGAAGGATTTCTGGACGCTGCTTGGCATCTGGATCGCCAAAGTGTTCGCGAAAGTAGCGATTAGCAAAGTGGATGCTGCGATCGCGCCCTTGCACGCAGACATAAGCGGGGAGTTGGTCTAGGAGGGAAAAAAGCCGCTCTCGTTCGGCTTTGAGTGCGGCCTCTGCTTGTTTGCGCTCGCTGATATCTTCTATGACGGCAATATCATACTTAGGACGCATCATGGCATCGCGTACCATTGAAACTGTTAAGTTCACCCAGACGAGAGTTCCATCTTTGCGGATGTAGCGCTTTTCCAGGCAGTAAGTCTGAATTTGATTTGCTAAACAAGCTTGTCTAAAGTTTTCGTTAACTTGCAAGTCATCTGGGTGAGTAATCCGATCGAATGCCATTTCCAGCAATTCCGATTCGCTGTATCCCACTATTTCGCAAAAGCGCTGGTTGACTCGAATTAAATTACCTTGGGGATTGATATTTATAATCCCAACTGCTGCTTGCTCGAAGATAGTACGGAACTGTTCTGATATTTCATCATCTACTTCCCTTGATTGATTGCTACGGCTAATTTCTTGTTCAATTTGCGAATTATTAAACATCAATTCGGCAGTGCGTTCTGCTATCAGTTCCTTGATGCGATTGCGGTATGTTTTCAATTCTTCCTCAAGCTGCTTACGCTCGGTGATATCGAGAATCGTACCGACGTAGCCAATAAAAGTTCCCTCTGTTGTTTGTTGAGGAACTCCCCTATCTAGAATCCAACGGTATTCTCCATTCCTGCACCTGATGCGATATTCGGCTTGAAAGTGGCTAGGTCTAGCCATCCCTCGGCATCTCACGTCAATTGCTTGGCGGTATGCTTCTAAGCACTGCTGTAAATCTTCTGGGTGAACGCTTTTTGCCCAAGCACTTTCGAGTGTTTCTCCTAAACTGCGATCCGTAAACTCTAAGCAACGTTGATTTAAAAAAGTGTATCGGCTGGATGCGTCTGACATCCAGATTGCCACAGGTACAGCATCAGCTAGAACACAGACGTGCTCAATCCGACGCGGGATTGCTTGGATCTCGGCTCGACACCATTCTACATCTGAGTCGATCTCATGTACTTTGGAAACGCAAGAGTTAGTTTCTGTCTCAGGATAATGGTAGTTTGCGCGAGTTTGCATGCAGATCGGAAAAGCCCGCTGAACACCCATACCCTTCAGGGATTGGGAAGAAAGCGGGGCGGGGTTTGCCGCTTTCCTAATCAATGGTGCTGTACGCAGTTGCCCAATTTTTAGGGATGTGTTGCGATCCAGGCTCAAATCGTCTCTATTTCGCTTTGCGCTTTTGAGCTTGCAGATTTGGGTTAGATAAGTGTAACAGATTTGCCTATTCTTGACATCTTAGCAAGAGAATACCAAGATTTTATTTACCATATTTTTTGTCCTCGATCTGGCGATCTCGATCGTATTCTTATTTTTTACCTGAGTTAGCCTTGAATTCCGAACTATTCTCTAAATTTTCAACTTTTCAGGCAAAAGTTTTATAATTAAGAATTAAAAAGTTAGAATTAAAACGCAAATTTTAAAATCAATAAAAAATCTGTATAGCTGAATACGAATAGCCATTAATATTAAAAAACTTATAACTTCTGCCTTCAGCATTGCCCCCTTCTTCCTTCTTGCTTCTTCCTTCAACAAATTTGGACTACAGTGCGATCGCGCCCTTCCTGTTTCGCCTGGTAAAGAGCTTTATCAGCCATAGCAATCAGTCCTTCCCTAGAAACTGAAGAAACTGGTTGCCATTGCTTGCCACCAAAATTAGCCACACCGAGGGAGACAGAGACGAACTCGCTAACTTTAGAAGTAGCGTGAGGTATTTGTAAAAATGCGATCCGGCGACGAATGTCCTCTGCAACCTCAAGCGCCCGCTGCTTCTCGGCGCAAGGGAGAATCACCGCAAATTCCTCTCCCCCGTAACGAGCCGCAAAATCCCCAGGTTGCTGTCTGGCCTCATTTATAGCCTCCGCTACTTTTTTAAGGCACTCGTCCCCAGCTTGGTGGCCATAAGTGTCGTTATAGAGCTTAAAAAAGTCAACATCACACAAAATTAAGGAGATGGGGCCACCATTCCGTAGCGATCGCAGCCATTCATACTCAAGATATTCATCAAATTGGCGGCGGTTGGCCAACCCTGTGAGTCCATCCAGAGAAGCGAGACGTTGCAACTCACCATTAGCCGCTTCCAACCGCTGATAGAGTTGAGATTGCTGGATCGCGATCGCCCCCTGAGCAGCTAAGCGCTCTACAAACCTGATCTCTGCTGGTTGCCATCGGCGAGGGTACGAACAGTGATGGGCAATCAACAATCCCCAAAGTCTAGGCTCGCTGGTGAGGGTACTCTTAGGTGATGTGGTGGAGTTCTGAGGAAGATTAGCGGCGAAAGGAAAAGGAGCAGTGTGATTTTCCCCATCTCCTAATTTCCCGATCTCAAGAGTTCCCCAATTCTTCTGTTCTCTAATAACTATAGGCACAATCATGCTCGCTCTTACTTGAAACTGAGTCAAAAATTTTTTATGACATTCAGAGATATCAGCAGTGTAAATATCCTCAATAGTATGGATACGTCCCTGCTTGTAAAGTTCGGCATAGTCTTCACTAAAGCAATAATTTTCGAGAGTTGTTCCTAGTACAGATACCCAAGGAAAGACAACGGATTCCACTACCATTACCCCTTTTGTATCAGGATAAAAACGATAAATTAATACTCGATCGGTTTGGAGAAATTGCCTCACCTCAGCCACAGTAGTATTGAGAATTACATCCAGATTCAAAGAATAGCGAATGCGCTCCAACATTCTCGCCATCAGGCGCTCTTGCTCATTCTGCTGCTGCAATTCCTTGATAAGCTGCCCGTTTTGGAGCAGGCGGCGGACGCGCTGTCGCAAAACTGCCCAGTGAATGGGTTTAGTGACATAATCAGTAGCACCAGCGGTAAAAGCGCGATCGACGGACTCTGGATCGTCAAGACCAGTAATCATCAATACGGGCGTGCGTTCGCGCGGTGCAGAAAGAGGAACCAAAAAAGAAGTATTTGGCTGTTCCTGTTGTTCTTTGGCATTCTCTTCCTGGGCCAGGAGCTTTTGCAATTCGCTACAGCAAGTGAAACCGTCCATGATCGGCATGATGGCATCAAGCAGGATGATATCTGGCCAACGCTTGGAACATTTCTCTAAGCATTGTTCGCCATCACTGGCCTCAATTACTTGATAGCCTTGTTTTTCCATTGCGCGGCGCAATAAAACCCGCATGGACTTTTCGTCGTCCACCACGAGAATGAGGGGCGAATCTTTCTCGATGGGGGTGTTAATCATTAATCAAATAAAAAAAAGTTGGCTTATATTTTTTTAATTGGGTTTTTTCAGGCAATCGCTTACTGGCAAAAGGCAGGTGTAAGGTAACTATGGTGAAAAGTTTAGTTATTTTAGATGGGGAGAAGGGATAAGTCAATGATTTCGGCCACTAAGAAAGTGTCGATCGTGTTGGCGGTTGCTATAATTTTAATGCTAAACAATCGATTCTAGACATTGTAACCGAAGTATTTCGAGTGCTTGCCTTGTCTTTTGATACTCAGTTTCTAGTTCGAGTATTAGGGTCTGAACTTCTGCTGGCAGGGATAATGGAGTTTCGGTTTCTACAATTTTAGATTGGAGACAATTACGAGCTATTGCCTCAATTTTTTTACACAGTTGAGACAATTGAACGGCTCCAAAAGTAGCGCTACTTGACTTCAGGGTGTGAGCGGTTGCGTAGAGATCGGCTGCATTTTGATTGCGATTGGCAGTCTGGAGGTATTGCAACATTTTAAGTGAGTCTTCGAGGTAGCAATCGATCATTTCTACAAGTACAGAAGAGGTATCGCCTCCTAGCATTTCTTCTAAAGATTGTAATACTTTGAGGTCAAGAACAGAGGGAGAAATTGGAGGCTTGGCTGCTAGTGAGACATTGTTAATAGGAAATGGAATTAGTTTCTGAGATTTACTGAGTGCGTTATTGAGTGCGGCTCTCATTTCCTCCAATTTTATTGGTTTGCTGAGGTAGTCGTCCATACCTGCACTGATGCAATCTTCGCGATCGCCTCGCATGGCGTTAGCCGTGACGGCGATAATCCAAGGCTTAGGGAATGGTGAAGGGGGTGCATTTTCAGGTTGCGTACTACTGATTTCTGCCGCCTGCAATGGCCATTCTAAGGCAATGCGGCGCGTGACTTCTAACCCGTCCATTTTGGGCATTTGCACGTCCATGAGTATAACATCGTAGGGTCGCGATCGCAAAGCACTGAGCACTTCTAAGCCATTGGTAGCTAGGTCAGCAGTGCATCCCAGCCGCTGCAAGAGCCGCAGAGCGACTTTTTGGTTCACTGTATTGTCTTCTGCTAGCAGGATTCGCAGGTTATTAAGGGTTGGGTGGTTGCTATTGGGTTTCGAGGCGAAATTCTCAAGGGCAATTAGCTGAGATTTTTGTGCAAAAATTTGGAGTAAAGTGCTATAAAAATAAGAGTTTTTAATTGGTTTGTTCAGAAAAGCGGTAATATTAAGATTAGCAAGAGCGGTGGGAGCCTTACCAATACGAGTCAGTAATATCAAAGGTAAATTGGCAAGTCCTAGTTGTTGACGGATGGTTTTGGCTAGGGTTAAACCATCCATTTCTTGCATTTCTGTACTCAGAATTGCTAAATCAAAATCTGGTTCTGCCTGTAGTTTTTCCAAAGCTGCAATACTGTTAGTAGTGACAGTAGGAAACATTCCCCAGTTGCGAGTTTGCAGGGTTAAAATCTGTTGGGTGATGGGGTGACTTTCGACAATTAGCAGTCGTTTTCCTGCTAATTGGGGAGGAGGCGAGTTTGTCTCTTGGAAGTCCTCACTTTCCTCACTTGCCGATTCCACTTGTACGGTGAAATAAAATACTGAACCTGTGGCGGGGGAGAGGAG
>NZ_JAQMUA010000126.1:0-7109 GCF_028330895.1 Kamptonema animale CS-326
CCCATCTCCCCCATCTCCCCCGCTCCCCCGCTCCCCCGCTCCCCTTCTCCCCCTCTCCCCTATGGATTCCCAATCCCTAATTCCCAATTTACAAATTTCTAACCTTTGCCAAAATAGCCAAATTGGTAAAAAATTGCCCACAGCTCTTTACGTCCACATTTCAGCTTTAAAAGCTCTCGATCCTCAACTCAAAATCTACGAAAGTTGTGCCAGCAGTAAGATAGATTGTACCGACAAAACTACGCTGATTAAATTTCATACTAATAAACCTAAAATTTCTTATCTTTTTTACCCCGACTTCGATCTAGATCCTCATCCAACCTTGCACACTAGCATTCAAGTTGATTTAGAAACTGGAGAAATTAACTATAAAGATTATACCAAAATTGATAATCCTCCGATCCTTCATCGTAAAGAAACTTTTGTTACTCCTGACTACCCTCACTATCAGAAGTTTGCCGAACTTACGAAATCAGAAGAAGCATTAGGTCTTCTCAACAATACCAGCACTATTGGTACTCGCCAAGGGTGGCTCGATCTATTAGAAAAGCAAGGCGTAGAAATACAACTAGATCACTCAGTTATTGAATTTGATAGAGGCGAAGATGAGGATAATTACCAATTTTCTATTCCCAAGATAGAGCGTCATAAAGCTGCGATGAGCCGGCATTCTTTATCTAAACCAGTGCGTTTGGCCCTAGAAGCAAACTTATTTACAGAAGGCTCAACTTTTTTTGATTATGGTTGCGGATATGGCGGTGATGTTAAACGCATTGCTGAGAAAAATTTTGCTGCTGTTGGGTGGGACCCATATTATCAGCCGGATACTTCCCACATTTCTGCTGATATTGTCAATCTTGGTTATATAATTAATGTGATTGAAGATTTAGGGGAACGGCGAGAGGCTTTACTCAATGCTTGGATGCTAACTAAAAAAATATTAATTGTGGCTGCTCAGGTACTTATTGATGATAGAAATAAATGTCAAATTGCTTACGGTGATGGAGTAATTACTTCCCGGAATACTTTTCAGAAATATTACGAGCAGGAAGAACTAAAAGTTTATATAGACCAAGTTCTAAATGTTGATTCGATTCCTGTTGCTTTAGGTATTTACTTTGTTTTTCGCGATGAATCTGAAGCTCAAACTTTTCGTGCTTCTCGCTTTAGATCCCGTGTTAGCACTCCGAGAATTTGCGTTCAAGTTAAGCGATTTGAAGACTACGAAGAAGTGCTTGCACCTTTAATGGCTTTTGTGAGCGATCGCGGCCGTCTTCCCGTGAAAGGTGAATTGTCTGAAGAGTCAATTATTAAAGAGGAGTTTAAAAATTTCCACCGTGCTTTTCAAGTTATTTTACAAGCAACTGATGGTGAAGAATGGGAAGTAATTGCTGATAAACGCCGCCAAGATTTGTTAGTTTATATCGCTTTGAGTAATTTAGGCGATCGCCCTCAATTTCGCAAATTTCCCACTCAAATTAAAAATGATATTAAGGGTTTATTTGATAATTATCAAAAAGCCTGCGTGCTGGCAGATTTAATGCTTTATAGTTTAGGAAGTTCTACCATAATTTCTGATATTTGTCAAGATAGTGCTATTGGTTACAAAGTTTCTAAATCTCTCTCAGTTCACATTTCAGCATTAGAAGAACTAGATCCTTTGCTACGCCTGTATGAAGGTTGTGCTAACCGGACAATTGGCCGCTTAGATGGTGCAACAGTTATTAAGTTTCATACTAATACACCGAAAATTTCCTATTTATTTTATCCCGAATTTGATACAGATCCGCATCCAGCTTTAGACACTGCTATGCACATTGATTTACGCGACCTTTCTGTGAGCTACGAAGAGTATTTTAGCTCTCGCAATCCTCCGATCCTGCATCGTAAGGAAACTTTTGTTACTCCTAATTATCCCCTGTATGATAAGTTTGCACAACTTAGCCGCCAAGAGGAATATTTAGGTATTTTAGATGATATTAGTGGAATTAAAACTCGTCGAAATTGGGTTAAATTTCTTCAAGAATATGGGGTGAAAATTAAAGATCATTCTGTTTTTTGGCGGTCAGATGCTGACCCAGAGCGGGTTAAATTTTTGAAGAAAAAGATCCGAGAACGCCTCAAAAAAAGTAAAACAGTTAACAGTTAACAATTAATGATGAATCTTTCCATCGGGCATAATAGTTCCCGTCAAAATAGCTTCACGGAAGTCAGCATTGGCAATCAGTGTACCTTGCAGATTAGCATGACTTAATTCCGCCGCGTAAAAACTAGCCCCATATAAATCAGCGCAGTAAAGATTTGCACCAAACAGATTCGCTGCTCTCAAATCGGCTCCCCTAAGTTTAGCAAATCTCAGTAATGCTCCCGACAAATTTGCCTCACTCAAGTTAGCATCTCTCAAGTCGGCTCCGATTAATTTTGCTCTACTTAAGTTAATGCCACTGAGGTTGCTCTGACTTAAATCTGTGTCCATGAGTATAGCCCCATCCAGATTAGCTCCCTGCAATTTTGCCGCACTTAAATCCGCCTGACTCAGGTTAGTACCCCGCAAGATAGCTCCAATTAATTTAGCCTCACTCAAATCTACCCCGCTCAGGTCTAATCCTGTTAAGTCTGTCCGATTCAAATAAGCCTGACTGAGATTTATACTATTAATGAGAGCTCCTTTGAAGATAGCCCCTGTCAATCTAGCTCCATTCATAATTGTTCCATTTAAATTAGCTCCCATTAAGTTAGTAAAACGCAAATTACTGCGGCTCAAATTCGCCCCAGATAAATTAGCTCCACTTAAATTAGCTTGATAAAGAGTGCTTTCAATTACCGTGACTCCGGTAAGATTCACTTCCCGAAAATCGCGCTCTCCCGCAGCATATCGACTTAGCAATTCATTAGCATTCATGGTTTTCTCCCCTTTTAACTTGTTGAATGCTTTCATATTTCTCTTTTAGTTACCATTAGGTAATTCATCAGAAAGCTCTACCCCTTTCAACTCAGCTCCCGCCAGGTTGCTGTTAGTTAGATTTGCTGATGTCAGACTTGCCCTAGTCATATCAGCCCCCGTCAAGTTCGCGCCACTGAGGTCAGCACCCATCATGTTTGCTCCCGTGAGGTTACAGCCACTCAAGTTGGCACCACTGAGGTCAATTCCTCTCAGGTCTGCTCCACTCAAGTCAGCATCACTCAAGTCGGCTTCGCTCAAGTCGGCTCGCCGCAGCGAAACTCGGCTCAGCTTGGCTCCCTTGAGGTTCGTCCGCCACATATCAGCGTTGGTTAAGTCAGCATTCGTTAGTTCTGCGTCTGTCAGATTGGCCTCGCTCAGGTCGGCCCGCCGCAGAGTTGCGCCATTCAAGTCAGCCTTTGTGAAGTTGGCCTCGCTCAAGTCGGCCCGCCGCAAAGTTGCTCCGCGTAGGCTGGCTCCGGTCAAGTCGGCTCCCTTCAAGTTGACTTCGCTCAAATCAGCTCGTCGGAGACTAGCGGCCCGTAGAATTGCGCCGCTCATGTGACACCGATAGAGGGTGGCTCCGCTGAGTCGAGCTCCCGTGAGGTTAGTCCGCCACAAGTCGGCGTTAATTAGGTCGGCGTTGGTGAGGTCGGCGTTAGTTAGGTTTGCCTGTCGCAGTTCTGTTCTGGTGAGAATTGACCCGCTCAGGTCAGCATCTCTCAAGTCTGCTTTGGTTAAGATTGCCCCTGTTAAGTCCGAACGTCGTAGTTGTACTCCCGGAAATTCGCGATCGCCTTTAGCATATCGAGTTAAAATTTCTACAGAGTCCATTTAACTTACCTCGGAATTGAAATCTGGTGAAAGCTTTGTAATTAAGCTTTCATCAAAGGCAAATCTACCAAGTTCAACAAAAAATCTGTTAACTAAAATAGTCATAAATAAGTAGGTATGGATGTATTGATGAGGATAGTTTTTAAGTTTTGCAATTCAGATAATATCCGCAATAGATCCTACAAAAATTCTACGCTTCTACTCTTACTATAAACTCTACCATCGGGCATAATTGTCTCAGCCCAAATAGTATCGCGCCGATCTATTCCGATAATCATTGCTCCTCGCAAATCGACTCGGCTTAAGTTCGCCCCCCACAAGCTAGCCCCAACTAGCTCGGCACAACAGAGCCTAGTCCCTTGTAAGGAAGCCGATCTTAGATTCGCTCCCGTCAATTGAGTAAAGCTCATATCGGCTTCATCCAGAATTGCTTTACTCAAGTCAGCGCCACTCAAGTTAGCCAAAAGCAAATTAGCCCTAGTTAAATTAATTTCCTTAAGATTGCTCTCAATTAAATCGACACAACTCAGATTAGCATCAGTTAAGTTAGCTTCAGACATGGAAGCCCAACTCAGTTTCGCGCCGCTCATATTCGCCCTCTGCAAATCAGCTTTTGTGAAGTTGGCATTCGTTAATTTAGCGTCGATCAAGTTAGAATCTATCAAGTTAGCTCCACTTAGATTTGCCCCTTGTAAACAAGCACCTTGTAAGTCTGCTTCTTTTAAGTTGGCGTTTCTCAAGTTAGCATTAGTAAGATCGGCATTGACAAGATTGGCATTAGTTAAGTTGACCTGCCTCATGTCTGTCCACCTGAGAATTGACCCCCGCAAGTTAGCGTTTTCCAAATTTGCTCCGTTGAGCTTCTGCCCACTCAAGTCTAATTCTTGTAATTGTGTGCCGATAAATTGGCGAGTGCCTTTAGCGTATCGATCTACAATTTCTATCGCATTCATTTTTGTAACCATTAAATAACCTTAACTTGAACTTTTTTGGGTCGATTTCTCACTGAATACTAAGTGATTATTGTTTCAGGTAAAGGAGTTCCTAAGTAGAAGTATTTCTATTTCTTTTGCAACCAAGTTGTTGCAAAAAGTCCCGATCTGTGTTGGCAAGAAACGCAGGTAAATCCGGCATTTCCTGCCAGCAGGAGGCGCAAAACCAATACAAACCACGATGGCGCACTTGCCTCAGTAAAGGATTAGAACAACAAGGGCAAGATTTAGCAATCATTATCTTAGATAGGGAATCATTAACGATTTCAGAGCATTCAAGGATTGAGAAGTTTTTGTCAGTAAATGCCGAAAGCTCTTTTAGCTGTATACTGCTTTGATAAAATAATGGCTTTGTGCAGACTGACTCTTGTTATATTCTTCTAAATCTGTGCCCAAAATTGTGAGTTGAATTGGCTTGCCCCGCTTAACATTAATCGTGCTTACTTGGGCTTTTTTCTGTTCCAAGTTTTTGAGATAGCCTGGGATAGCAATTCGAGCGTCCTTCTTAGAAGCAAAAGGGCCAAAGTAGTAGATGCAATGAGGTGATAGAGTAATAATCTCGATCCACAAAGCCAAACCTAAGCTCTCTAAAAAATCTTCGCTAAGTTGGCTGATAGTTTCTGGTAAGCATCTCATAATATACACCTTGTTTTAAGCTAAGTAGACTTGAGTAGTGCTAATTTAGAACAAACTAATATCTCTATAGATAATGATGACCTTATACAGTTATTCTTAAGTTAGCACCCAACTTTTAAGAGAAATTTATTGTTGATATGAGTCTGTTTTGTGACCTAGTTTCACTTAAAGGTGGGAAGGCTTGCTTCCACTCATCCACAGTATCAAATGACTTTTTAAAATAAAGTTGGCTTTATGTATAAAGTTTATATATAGTTATATTACTCAATGATTTGCGAGAGTATAACTCCATAAGAATACTAACAAAAAATAATTTATTTTAATTTATGTAACATATTGGGATAACTATTGATTTTTAAGCTATAATTCTACGCCATGTAATTTATTCAATTTATTTAATTAATAAATTTTTTTATAAATTAATAATTTGACACTAAAAATCCAAGTCAAA
Organism: Kamptonema animale CS-326; assembly: GCF_028330895.1. Classification (NCBI taxonomy): domain Bacteria; kingdom Bacillati; phylum Cyanobacteriota; class Cyanophyceae; order Oscillatoriales; family Microcoleaceae; genus Kamptonema; species Kamptonema animale. The sequence continues at coordinate 5,855 of NZ_JAQMUA010000126.1, forward strand.
TTGTCGATTAAACTTGGGAATAATCCCGATCGAAGCCAGAGGACAATTGCGCTTTTGCCTTTACCCAATGTTCAATTCCTTTTTTAGTCGGGGTACCGATAGCTGTAAATGTCCAAATATCTCCTTTGTGCTGAGGCCCATAACTAATATGAATTGGTCTATCTTCTCCATAAAAGTAGAGAGAATCAAAAGGCAACCTTTGCGAAATAATCCACTCCACAAGCTCATTGCTCGATAAATCCCTAATAAAAAAATCACAAGCGGCTCCTAATCTCGGACAATAATATTGACCATTTTTATTGAGTTCATAAGCGATATGCTGGTCAATTTTAGGAGCTACTCGACCATTTTTAATGCCCGTAATCGGATCTTTCTTTTCTAGATATTTTTTTAGATCGGCAGAACAAAATCCATAAGTTAGCTGAAACCTGTCTTTACCAAAGCAATCAATTACGGGATCGATAATAAAATCGTTTAAATCTTTAATTGCCTGGATAGTGGCGGCTGAATTTTGAGGAAACGGATTAATTTTATCGGCATAATGGCGATAAGTATTGGTACAAGTACAAAACTCATGAAGACTTAGATATTTTCCGAGTTGTACATCGTCCATAGTTATTTGACTCCTTTGTGAACTAAAATATAATAGGGATATAATTAAAGCGTCGCCGTGAGATAATTATGAGCAACCCAAAAGTCAAAGGAATCGCCAGCGAATTGCAAACCCAGGCTGCAATACTAGGTGGGTTCGTTGCCCTGATGTGGATTATAGAAATTGTTGACTGGTTTTTGCTAGGAGGGCGGCTAAATGCTTACGGAGTCCGTCCTCGCAGTATGGTAGGGCTTCGCGGCATCTTATTTATGCCTTTCCTGCACGCGAATTTTGCTCACTTAACAGCGAATACCCTCCCTTTTATTACCTTCGGATGGTTGATTATGCTGCGAGAAACCAGTGATTTCTTTCTGGTTAGTGCGGTGACGATGCTGGTAAGTGGACTTGGGGTTTGGCTAACAGGTGCGCCTTATTCTGTTCATATTGGAGCTAGCGGGTTAATCTTTGGTTATTTTGGTTTCTTGCTATTAAGGGGATTTTTTGAACGTAGCTTTATGTCGATCGCTTTATCTCTATTTGTTGGTTTTCTTTACGGAGGTTTAATCTGGGGAGTTTTGCCTTCGCAACCAGGGGTTTCTTGGCAAGGGCATCTTTTTGGATTTGTTGGTGGTGTGCTTGCTGCTCAAATGTTGGGACGGCGAA
>NZ_JAQMUA010000127.1:0-3041 GCF_028330895.1 Kamptonema animale CS-326
GTTAAAAATTAAAAATTAAAAATTAAATCTCACAATTTTTAATTTTGCATTTTTTTTAATTTTGCATTTTTAATTTTTAATTGATTAAGTTGCTCCCCATCTCCCCATTTTCCATCTTCTTCTTAACACCGATAGCACACGGCATCTGATACCAAAAATACACCACCAAACTTTTGCAGAATCGGTTGCAATTCTAAAAACACCGCATCTTCCTCTCCACCTAAACAAGTTGTCAAGATATACACGCTACTTAATTGGGCATCGAGATCGTCGCTGGATTCCCCAAACTCCCCCCTTCCTATCACTTGGCGAATGATATTGTACTTAGTAATCCCAAGTTTTTCTAGCCGTTTCACCACAGGCTTGAGTTCGATTGCGGGAACAATTATTTCGATGCGCTTAATCGTATCCATTAAATTCAATTCCAAAATTGGTTAATAATCTGTAAATACACCGGAATACCAATGATAATGTTAAATGGAAAGGTCAATGCTAGTGCCATTGATATATATAAACTTGGATTTGCTTCAGGTACACTCATCCGCATTGCAGCAGGCACCGCTATATAGGATGCACTTGCACATAATACCGCAAAAAGTAGGGCGTTGCCTACAGACAGACCTAAAAGCTTTGCTATTCCGATCCCAATCAGAGCATTTAACAAAGGCATTGCCACGGAAAAGCCAATTACAAACGATCCAGCTTGCTTTAAGTCATTAATCCGGCGGGCTGCAATCAATCCCATATCTAAAAGGAAAAAACACAATATCCCGTAAAACAAGTCGTCAGCAAAAAGCTTAATTTTTAGCCAACCACTGTCGCCAGTCAGTAATCCGATAATTAGACTACTTACTAACAAAAATACCGAGCCATTCAGACAGGCTTCTCGCAATACCTCAATCCAAGATATTTGCTCAACGGTTTCAGTTTCGCTCTCTTGCTTATCGATAAACAAACGCACTAAAAAGATGCCGATGACAATAGCTGGAGATTCCATCAGAGCAAGAGCTGCAACCATGTGCCCGCCAAAACTCAGATTTAATTTCGTTAGTAACGCACTGGCAGTAATAAAAGTGACAGCACTGATAGATCCGTAGGTAGCAGCAATCGCTGCTGCATTATAAACATCTAGCTTGATTCTTAAGATAAAAAATGAGTAAATTGGTACTATGCAAGCCATTAACATTGCGGCTAAAAGAGTAAATCCAATTTCCAAATTTACGCCACTCTCAATAATTTCGTGACCACCTTTGAAGCCAATTGCAAACAGGAGATAGAGAGAAAATAGTTTTGGCAATGGCTGGGGAATTTCTAAATCTGACTTGAGCCAAACGGCTGCCAATCCTACAAAAAAGAACAACACTGGAGGGTTGAGAATATTGGAAAGAATCAGGCTAAATTCCATAGATGCCTTATTAAAAAATTAAATCCGATGGTACTGACAATCTTTTCCAGAGATTTAAGCACCTCCATGAAGTGTGGCTGATTTTAGCACGTTCTGTACCTAGTTCTGAATTTTTTCATAAAACTCAACAAATAAAAATGAATTACAAGCGATGTCAACCACAAGGGACAGACCTCGAAATCTGGCGATCGCATCCAGGGTGAATATTTACGCTAGCCTTAAAGAGATAGGTAATGAGGGGATATTGTGGATACTATATTTACTCGATGGCTTAGATCCTCGAAATATTTGGTCAGGATTCAAAGTCACGCTGCCAATGCCAGCTTAACCATATTTTTGCTAGCCTCGTTGACGGCTTGTGCCAATAGTCCTAATAGTAAGGCACTTGAGGAGTCTTTGGCCGCCGATCCCCAACTTCAGGAAAGTCCCGCTAGCTTGAGAGTACCCACGCCGCCACCTCTTGCTACTAACCAATCTAATACCTCAACTGCTAAGTTACCGCCTGATTTTCCCAATGAAATTCCACTTTATACTAATGCTGAGTTGCTCGAAGTTACTAAGCTAAATAATCCCACTGAAGATAAGGTACAACTTCGTTGGAAAAGCACCGATCCCAGCAACTACATTCAGAATTATTATCAGACAGAATTTCAACGTCAAAAATGGGAAATTAAATTACCACCTACTGAAGATGAACAAGGAAAATTGACGGCAACTAAGAATAATTTGCGTGTCGTTGTATCGTTTGTACCTAATCAGAAATCGGGTGTGGCTACAGAATTTACGATCGAGTACGGCAAAGATTCTCAGGAAATTGCTACCACACCAGAACCGAGTAATTCTCCCGCCATTACCAATCCTTCGCCTTCGCCAAATGCCTCTGCTTCTCCTAATTTAGACAATAAAGTTATATCAACACCAAAAGTGACACAGGAGCAAAGCGAAGTGCCTCAAGAATTGCGTCAGTATGTAGCTGAGGTAGTCGAGTTAGGCGTGTTGAAATTGCAGTCGCAAAATCAGAGTTCAGATATTACCAATACCTTACCGGAACCTAACAAAACTATTACTCGCCGCGAGTATGCACGCTGGCTGGTAGCGGCTAATAATAAGATTTATGCTAATCGTCCAGCGAAACAAATTCGGCTAGCGATAACATCCACTACTGCGGCTTTTACTGATGTCCCGAAAACCGATCCTGATTTTCCAGCAATTCAAGGTTTGGCAGAAGCGGGTTTAATTCCTAGTTCCCTTTCTGGGGATACTAAAAATGTCAAGTTTCGACCAAATGATTCTTTAACTCGTGCGGCGATGATGCTCTGGAAAGTACCTCTGGATACTCGTCAAGCTTTGCCTTCAGCTAATATTGATGCGGTGAAAGAAAGGTGGGGTTTTCAAGATACCTCGAAGATTGATACGGGTGCTGCACGAGCAGTTTTAGCTGATTTCAATAATGGAGATTTAGCTAATATTCGTCGAGTTTTTGGTTTTACAACCCTGTTTCAGCCTAATAAATCTGTTAGTCGTGCAGAGGCGGCGGCAAGTCTTTGGTATTTTGGAGTTGAGGGGGATGGAGTATCAGCGAAGGATGCGCTACAAGAGAAGTCTAATTAGTAGTTTTGGTAATTGGTAATTGGTA
>NZ_JAQMUA010000128.1:0-18831 GCF_028330895.1 Kamptonema animale CS-326
CTCTTGGGCAATCATTAAACCCCATAGGCGAGTGGGGGATTGGGGAGATGAGGGGGATGGGGGAGATGAGGGAGATGGGGGAGATGGGGGAGATGAGGGGGATGGGGAAGGTTTACCTATGTTACTTATCTGATTTTCCTTAATTTCTTCTTTCTCTACGTCTAGGGAACTGCTTTCATTTCTACTAATAACAATCGGCACAATCAAGTTAGATTTTACCTGTAAAGCAGTTAAGAAATCAACGTGGCACCGATCTAAACCAGCCTTTTGAATGTCATTGATTGCTCTTACTCTTCCTTCTAAATAATGCTGAGCATATTCCTTAGAAAAGCAATTGTCTGTGATGGAATCACCAAAAATTGACGGCCAAGGAATGACAAGATCCTCAACTACAATTTCCCCTTCCCATCGCTCTTTAAATTGGTAAATAACAACGCGATCTGTGTTTAAAAGTTGGCGAACCTCTCGTACTGCCGTCTGGAGTATAGTTTTAATATCCAATGTGCTGCGAATTTGGTTACTCAGCAGACGCAAGAGAGATTCACATTCCGCTTGGCGGCGGGTTTCAGCGTATAATTTTGCCTGATTAATCGCGATCGCCAACTGAGATGCTACCCCCTCAATCAGTTGCTTTTCCCATTCTGTCCATTCCCGTTCGCGATCGCACTGGTGCAACCCAATCACCCCATTTACCCGTCCTTGGTAGCGAGTAGCAACAGCCAGCATCGACTTTATCCCCAAAGTCTTTGTAATCTCCCTTGTCTCTTCTCCTAATCCGGGAAAATCGGCAAATTTTGCCACAGCTAAAGGTTTATCCTCAGAGATCAGAGTTTGGAGGTGAGCATTATCAGCAATTGGCACTTTCATGCCAAGCTGGGCGAAACTATCTCCTCTGTTATATTCTCCCCGCGTAATCAGACTTTCTTCTGCTTCTGATTCTTTAACTAAAATGCTCGTGCGACTGCATTGTAGAGCTTCTCCCAGCAGGCGACAGGCAGAATTCAGAACTTCTTCTAAATCGAGGGTACGACGGATTTCATTATTAATCTGATTTAGCAAGCTAGACAACTGAACTTGTTGTTGCAATTGTACGATCAGCTTTTCTCGTTCCTCTGTTTCTATCAAGGAAATATCCTCCTCTGAGATACCATCCTCTGTTTCAGTCAACTTAGATGCTACTCTCGGCCAGGGACAGTGAGGTGACTCTACTTTCAAATACATAGAAGCTCAGTATTTTTGTGGTGTTTTACCCAATCTTGTCTGAGGCAGCTCAATTGCACCCCGCCTTTAGTCTTACCCGCTCGACCCAGACTTTTTAGATATTAATAAATTATAGCAGAAAGAATAAAAAATTAGTCATCTAGGAAAGAACGAAAATGCAGGTGAATCAAGGTTTTGACAAATTCAAAACATTCCAACCTAAATTTAAAGATATATTATAGACTGGAAACTAGCGGCTGAAAACCAGCCGTTTATCAGTATTTTCTAATTGCAAATTTATAGAGTTAATATCAAAGCCATGTTAAGAAAGAAAGTCAATAATCAAGCCAATAATCAAGCCAATAATCAAGGCATAGTACAGATGAACCACCGTATCAAAATCGCTTTAATGATTGGCAATTCGCGGCTGCACTGGGCAAAGTTTTCGGGTGCAGCACTTCAGGAAACTTGGGATACAGAGCATTTAACCCCTGATGCTGCAAAGCAGTTAAGTAATCAATTTAAGTTATCCCCTGTTCCTGTCTCTCTAGTTTTAGCTTCTGTAGTATCGCCGCAGGCGGAACTTTGGCAGAACTATCCCGATCTTCACATAATTACTCTAGATCGGTTGCCACTTTCCGGGCTCTACCCTACTCTAGGAATTGACAGGGCTTTGGCTGTATTAGGTGCTGGTACTGAGTTAGGTTGGCCCATTCTAGTAATTGACACTGGCACTGCAATAACATTTACTGGAGCAGATATCAATAAGTGCCTAGTTGGTGGTGCAATCTTACCGGGCTTAGCTTTGCAGTTCTCTTCTTTAGCGCAAAAAACAGCAGCGCTACCATTAATAAAGTTACCAGAAAATTTGCCCCCACGCTGGGCTATGGATACACCACAGGCAATACAGAGCGGTATTATTTACACATTAGTTGCAGGAATTAAGGACTTTATAGAAGATTGGCTGTACCACTTTCCAGAAAGTAAAGTTGCATTGACTGGAGGCGATCGCACTTTCTTACTCACCTATCTTAAAACTCTCTTTCCCGATCTAGCTACCCCTATCATTGAAGCTCCCCATACCATTTTTTGGGGAATGAGGGAGGTCATCTTAAATTCTGTAAGTATTGGTAATTATAGCAGTCACCAAGACAACGATAAGATATAATAATAGTAGTTTTATTTTTTTAGTCAAAAAAATGGCGATCGTCACTCATCTGCCTGGATATACCATCACAGAACAAATCTATGGAGGTTCTCGTACTCTTGTCTATCGAGGTATTCGAGAGTGCGATCGCACTCTCGTAGCGATCAAACTGTTGCGAAATGAGTACCCAAATTTCAACGAACTTGTCCAATTTCGCAACCAATACACCATTGCTAAAAGCCTTAACTTTCCTTGCATTATTCAACCGCTAAGTCTAGAACCATATCACAATAGCTATGCCTTAATAATGGAAGACTTTGGTGGAGTCTCCCTATCTACTTATCTCCAACTAGAAATAGATGAAAGTCAACGATCTAAATCTTTACCTTCAGCAGATTTTCTCCAAATCGCCCTACAACTCACGGAGACTATCTACTATCTCTACCAAAATAGAGTTATTCATAAAGATATTAAACCCGCGAATATTCTCATAAATCCCGATACCAAACAAATCAAAATCACTGACTTTAGTATTTCTTCCCTCCTACCAAGAGAAACCCAAGAAATTCAAAATCCCAATATCTTAGAAGGAACCTTAGCTTATCTATCTCCCGAACAGACAGGACGGATGAATCGAGGCATAGATTATCGCAGTGACTTTTATTCTCTGGGTGTCACCTTCTATAAATTATTGACAGGAAAGTTACCATTTATCTCGGAAGATGCAATGGAATTAGTACATTGTCATCTCGCCAAGGAGCCGCTCCCAATTCATCAAATTCAGCCTCATATCCCCTTAGTTTTATCAGCAATTGTCTGTAAGCTAATGGCGAAGAATGCCGAAGATCGCTATCAGAGTGCCTTGGGATTAAAGCACGATTTAGAGATGTGTTTAGCTCAGTTACAAACCACAGGTGAAATAGAAACATTTAAACTCGGAGAGCGAGATATTAGCGATCGCTTTATCATCCCAGAAAAACTCTATGGCAGAGAAAACGAAGTAAATCAGCTATTAACTGCCTTTGAGAGAATCAGCACAGGTCAAACTGAAATGATGCTAGTCGCGGGATTTTCCGGCATTGGTAAAACCGCCGTTGTTAATGAAGTGCATAAACCCATTGTTCGGCAACGGGGTTATTTTATCAAAGGCAAATATGACCAATTTCAGCGCAACATTCCCTTCAGTGCCATTGTCCAAGCTTTCCGCGATTTAATGGGGCAATTGTTAACGGAAAGCGATGTCAAAATTCAGCAATGGAAACATAAAATATTAGAGGCTGTGGGTGAAAATGGACAAGTAATTATTGACGTTATACCCGAATTAGAAAAGATTATTGGTACTCAACCCCCAGCCATCAAATTATCGGGAATTGCAGCCCAAAATCGCTTTAATTTCCTCTTTCAAAAATTTCTTCAGGTTTTTACCCAAAAAGAACATCCATTAGTAATTTTCTTAGATGATTTACAATGGGCTGATTCTGCTTCTTTGAATCTGATTCAATTATTAATTGTAAATAGAAACCAGGGATATTTACTATTAATTGGAGCCTATCGAGATAACGAAGTATCGCCTGCTCATCCTTTGATGATGAGATTAACGGAAATTAGTAAATCTGAGGCTGTTGTTAAGACAATTACTCTCGTACCTCTAAGTCACGTCAAATTAAATCAATTTGTCGCCGATACACTAAAGTGTAGGGAGAATTCAGCTTTTTCTTTGTCGCAATTGATTTATCGCAAAACCCAGGGAAATCCCTTTTTTGCAACACAACTTCTCAAGTCATTATATCAAGATAAATTAATTAAATTTAATTTATCAGAGGGATGTTGGCAATGTGATATTTCTCAAATTAATCAGCAAACACTCACCGACGATGTAGTTGAGTTTATGGTATTTCAATTGCAAAAATTACCAGAATCAACCCAATCTACATTGAAACTAGCTGCTTGTATTGGCAACCAATTTGACTTGCAAACATTAGCGATTGTTTGTCAATTATCTGAGGTGGAAGTCGCAACTGATTTATGGGTCGCTTTACAGGCCGATTTGATTTTACCCCAAAGTGATATTTATAAGTTTTATCAGGGCGAAGATAACGATAAATTGAGGCTGGAAAATAAAAACACCAGCGAGCAAATAGCCAAGTATAGATTTTTGCATGACAGGGTACAACAAGCTGCCTATTCTTTGATTCCTGAAGACCAAAAACAAGTAACTCATTTAGCGATCGCTCGGTTGCTGCGACAAAGCACCCCAGACACCGAACTAGAAGCCAAGATTTTCGAGATTGTCAACCATTGGAACAGGGCGATCGCAATTATCCTTGACCAATCGGAAAAAGATAATCTTGCCCAACTTAATTTAATTACTGGACGCAAAGCTAAAGCCTCAAATGCTTACGAACCAGCTTTCAAATATTTCACTACAGGTATAAATTTACTGTCTGATGGTGCTTGGCAGACCCAAACCAGCTTGATGTTAGGTTTGCAGGAAGGAGCAACAGAAGCGGCGTATTTGTACGGTAATTACGAGCAAATGGAGCAGGGAGTAAAGGTGATTTTAGCTGCAAATCTCCAAGCGACCGAGTACGTCAAGACCTACGAAATCCAGATTCAGGCCTATACAAACCAGGGGAGATTTCAAGAGGCGATCGCGATCGCTTGTACTGCTTTAAGCGAATTTAACACTTACCTTCCAGAGCAACCGACACAGGCAGATATAACATCGGCTGTAGAAAAGGTAACGGAATTGCTTAATGGTAGAACTGCTGAAGATTTACTCGATTTGCCGATGATGACAGAACCGGAAGCAGTGGCAATTATGCAGTTACTTTCTAGTGTTACCGGTGCAGCCTATCTTTCTGCTTCCCAACTATTTCCATTGATAGTTCTGACTCAAGTTATGTTGTCGATTCAGAAAGGTAATAACTCCCTATCAGCCTTTAGTTACATTAACTATGCGATTTTATTGAGCAATATGTTAGGGGATTTGGATACAGCTTATGACTTTGCTCAGATGTCATCACAACTAATGGCAAAACTCAATGCACGTTTTATCCAGCCAAAAGTTAATCTTCTCCTAGCCGCATTTTTTATTCATTATAAATCTCATTTTCGCAACAGTTTAGCTTTATACAGGGAAGGTTTCCAGACAGGCCAGGAAGTCGGCGATATAGAGTTTGCAGGCTATAACGTCCACCATTTGTGTCAGTGCGCTTATGTAACGGGTAAGGATTTAAATACTTTGGTGATAGAAACAGAACCTTATTTAACTACCTTATCTAAGCTCAATCTCAAAACTTGTTTAAACTACTCTTACATTGTTTTACAAGCAGTCGATCGGCTCCAAAATAGTCAAAACCAGTCAACTTTGACAAATAAAACAGAGCAAATACAGGCCGCACTCACCGCTACTAATGATTTAATTGGATTGCATTATTATTGGGTCTATAGCCTGACTACTTCCTATCTCCTCAATCAATATCCACAGGCAATTCAAGATGCAATAGAAGTGCGTCAAACCCTAGCAGTGGCAGGAAGTGGGATAAGCGAATTAGTTTTCTACTTTTACGATTCCCTGACAGCACTGGCTACCCATACCGAAACCACAGACAAAACCGAACTGCTGGAGCGGGTTTCCAAAAATCAAGCCATACTCCACCATCGTGCAGTTTCCGCACCGATGAACTTTCAACATAAATATGACCTAGTAGAAGCTGAACAACATCGGGTTTTAGGCAAGAATTATGAAGCAGGAGACTGGTACGATCGCGCGATCGCAGGTGCTAAAGCCAATGACTATATCCAAGAAGAAGCTTTAGCGAACGAATTAGCCGCAAAATTTTACCTTGCTTGGGGGAGAGAAAAAATTGCCGCAGGTTATATGCAAGAAGCCTATTACTGTTATGCCCGATGGGGAGCCAAAGCTAAAGTAGTTGATTTAGAAAAACGTTATCCCCAATTACTTGTGCCTATATTAAAGCAAAGCCGTTCGACCCTTTCCACTAATGAAACTATCTTCCCCTTGGAGACTGTTACATCTACCAGTTCTACTACATCCAGCAGTACCAGTGTCTCAGATACCCTAGATTTAACAGCAATTCTCAAAGCATCTCAGACTATCTCTAGTGCCATCGAACTAGAAAAACTGCTGTCATCATTACTGAGAATCGTGATTGAAAATGCAGGGGCCCATAAATGCGTGTTAATGCTGTTGCAAGACCATCATCTGCTAATTCAAGGCGCAATTACTCAGGGAACACAAGCCATTGTGTTGCAAAGCCTTCCCCTTGAAGACAGTCAGGATATTCCCCATAAGCTAATTTATAAAGTTAAGCACAGCCAACAGACTGTGATGCTACTGGATGCAACCGCAGATATTACCTTAGCTAATGACCCATACATCATCCGTCAGCAGCCCAAGAGTATTTTGTGTAACCCAATTTTGCATCAAGGCAAATTGATAGGCATTTTATATCTAGAAAATAGTTTAATTACAGGAGCCTTTACGAGCGATCGCGTTGAACTTCTGAATCTAATTTGCGCTCAAGCTGCTATTTCCTTAGAAAATGCTCGTCTTTATCAAGCAGCACAACAAGCCTTAAACGACCTCAAACAAGCACAAATTACCATTATTCAAAGTGAAAAGATGTCAGCTTTGGGTAATTTAGTTGCTGGCGTTGCCCATGAAATTAATAATCCCGTTGGTTTCCTTAATGGCAATATTCAACCAGCCTTAGATTATATCAATGATTTGTTGGGATTGATTGATCTATTTCAGCAAGAACACCCTAATTATAGTGCAGTAATTCAAAAAGAAATAGAAGCTATCGATCTTGAGTATATCCGAGAAGACCTCCCCAAATTAGTTGGCTCGATGCAGGAAGGCGTAAAGCGAATTCAAGACATTAGCACCAGTTTGCGAACCTTCTCCCGTGCAGATACTAACCATCCAGTTGCCTGCAATATCCACGATGGTATTGATAGTACCATTATGATTCTGAAACATCGCCTGAAAGCTAACGAAAATCGTCCAGAAATCCAAGTGATTAAGGAGTATGGCAATTTACCTCAAATTGAATGCTATGCCGGACAATTAAATCAGGTATTTATAAATATTTTGGGAAATTCGATCGATGCTTTAGATGAATCAAATATTGGACGTACTTATGCAGAGATTAAAGCCAATCCTAATCAAATTATCATCAAAACAGAATTATCGGGGGAAGGGAAACAGGTATTAATTTGGATCAAAGATAATGGAATTGGCATGAATGCCGAGGTGCAAGCGAAGATTTTCGAGCATTTATTTACAACCAAAGGTGTAGGAAAAGGGACGGGGTTAGGGTTAGCGATCGCTCGTCAAATCGTAGTTGAAAAACATCAGGGTAATCTAGAAGTTGAATCAGCTATTGGTCGGGGAACCGAGTTTTACATCCGACTACCAATCTAACCATATAGAGACTGTCAAATCCAGCCACTGAAGTAACAATCACCATTACAGCAAATAGGAGAAAATTACCATGAATCTAACTGGATATCAACTCAAGACAGAATTATACAACGGTTCTCGAACCGTTGTTTATCGAGGTCAAAGAGAAGCCGATTCCTTACCAGTAGTAATTAAATTCTTGAAAAATCTCTATCCCAGCTTCAGTGAATTAGTACAATTTCGCAATCAGTATACTATTACCAAAAATCTCCACTCACCCTTAATCGTCCAAACCTATAGCCTCGAACCATCCCAAAATGGTTATGCCTTGGTAATGGAAGACTTTGGGGGAATTTCTTTGCAAGATTATTTCAATGTAGCAGAAAAATTACCTGCCACGTCGCTGCCAGAATTTTTACAGATAGCGATCGCACTCTGTAATGCTTTAGATATTCTCTATCAAAATCGCATTATTCATAAAGATATTAAACCTAGAAACATTTTAATCAATCCCGCAACTAAACAAGTTAAATTAATTGATTTTAGCATTGCCTCATTACTACCGAGAGAAACGCAAACCCTAGTTAATCCCAATGTACTAGAAGGCACACTTGCTTACATATCCCCAGAACAAACAGGGAGAATGAATCGGGGTATTGATTACCGCACTGATTTTTATTCTTTAGGTGTAACTTTCTATGAGTTACTCACAGGTACGTTACCTTTTGCATCAAAAGAAGCAATGGAATTAGTACATTGCCATATTGCCAAAGTCCCACCATTAGTACATGAAATTAATCCCCAAATCCCATCTGTCCTCTCAGAAATCGTTAACAAATTGATGGCGAAAAATGCTGAAGATAGATATCAAAGTGTTTTGGGCATAAGATTTGATTTAAAAAATTGTCTAGATCAGCTAAAAGCAACAGGGACAATTGAGAATTTTCAAATTGGTACTAGGGATGCGTGCGATCGCTTCATCATTCCCGATCGACTTTATGGTAGAGAAACTGAAGTATCCTCTCTTTTGCAAGCATTTGAGCGCGTCAGTCAAGGTGCAACCGAAATGATCCTAGTGGCGGGATTTTCGGGAATTGGGAAAACAGCCGTCGTCAACGAAGTACATAAACCGATTGTACGGCAAAACGGCTATTTTATCAAAGGCAAATATGACCAATTTCAACGAAATATTCCCTTCAGTGCCTTTGTACAAGCATTTCGAGATTTAATGGGGCAATTATTGACAGAAAGTGATGCACAAATCGAGCAATGGAAAAATAAAATATTAGATGCTGTTGGTGATAATGCACAAGTAATTCTTGAAGTGATACCTGAACTAGCAAAAATTATTGAAGAACAACCACCAGCAGTAGAACTATCAGGAAATGCGGCAGAAAATCGCTTTAACCTTTTATTTCAAAAATTTACTCAAGTCTTTACCAGTGAAGAACATCCCTTAGTGATATTTTTAGACGATTTGCAATGGGTAGATTCCGCCTCCCTGAAGTTAATACAGCTTTTAATAGCTGATAAAGGTCGTCTTCTCATCATTGGTGCATACCGCGATAATGAGGTCAGCTTAGGACATCCCTTAATGTTAACTTTGAGTGAGATTCAAAAAACAACAGCAACAATCCAGAAAATTACTTTAACACCATTAAGCAAATTACAAATAAATTCTTTAGTCGCTGATACCCTTAAAAGCCCAGAAAATTTGGCAGGGAATATTTCTTCATTAGTTTACCAAAAAACTCAAGGCAATCCATTTTTTGCTACCCAATTTCTCAAAGCATTACATCAAGATGGATTAATTACATTTGACTACTCGCTGGGTCAGGGAGAGTGGCAATACGATCTTTCACAAGTGAAAACTCAAGCGGTTACAAATGATGTTGTGACTTTTATGGTTATTCAATTGCGAAAACTACTGCCAGCCACTCAATATATCTTGCAGCTAGCAGCTTGTATTGGTAATCAATTTGATTTAGCAACTTTGGCAATTGTTTTAGAACAATCAGAAATTGAAACAGCCACGAGTTTATGGGAAGCATTGCAGGAAGGATTGATTTTACCAATTAGTGAGGTTTATAAATTTTATCAGGGAGAGGAACATCGGCAATTAGGGTTATCAAATATTCATAAACAATCAGCCAAATATAAATTTTTACACGATCGCGTCCAACAAGCCGCTTATTGTCTGATTCCCGATGACCAAAAACAAACAACTCACTACAAAATTGGACAACTGTTGCTGCAACAGATTTCCTCACAAGCAAGAGAAGACCGCATCTTTGAAATTGTCAATCAACTAAATTACGGAACTGCTTTAATTATCCAACAAAACCAACGAGATGAATTAGCACAACTGAATCTAACTGCTTGTCGCAAAGCCAAAGCCGCCACCGCCTATCAAGCTGCGGGGGAATATGCCAAAGTTGGATTATCTTTGTTAGGAGAAACAGCTTGGCAACAGCAATATGAAATGAGCCTCGCTTTTCATGAATTAGCTGCGGAAACAGCTTCTTTATCCGGCGAATTTACATTAATGGAACAGTTGATTGATAGCGTAATTGGACAGGCACATTCTTTGCTAGAAAAGATCGATGTCTACTGTATTAAAATTCAATCTTATGTCTTTCAGAATAAACCAGTCGAAGCCCTCGATATCGGCAAGAAACTTCTGCAACAGTTGGGAGTTATCTTTTCCGAATCACCCACACCAGTAGATCTTCAACAGTCAATTCAAGAGATTAACGAACTGATTGGAGATAGAGAAATTGCAGATTTATTTGATTTACCTATAATGACAGATCGGCAAGTGTTGGCAACTATCCAAATTGCCTACAGCCTGATCCCACCAGCTTACAATTCCGGTTCTATCTTGTGCCCATTACTGACAGCCCTATCAGTCAAATTATCTATTCAGTATGGAAATACAATAATTTCTGCATTTGCTTACGCTAACTATGGTATCGTTATCTGCAATCTTTTACAAGATATAGATACAGCCACAAAGTTTGCTCAATTATCACTGAAAATCATCTCGAAATTTGATGCTAAAGCGATTAAACCGGAAGTGCTTTTAGTGTTGGGAGCTTTTATCCTACACCGCAAATCTCACATCAAAGATATCCTACCACTGTTGCAAGAGAGTTACGTAACTGCTTTAGAAGTTGGTAGCACGAAGTTTGCTGGATATCATGCCCGTACCTTTTGTAATGCTGCTTTTTGGTGTAATCAACCTCTTGCCACCTTAGAACAGAATGCTCGTGCTTACTACAATGGGTTGATGCAACTGAACCAAGAGGGAATGGCCAATCATTGTCGGCTTTCTTGGCAGTCTGCGTTAAATTTGCTGGGTTTTGGGGAACATCCTTGTATTTTGTCTGGGGAAGCTGCACAAGAGACAGAATTTCTGCCGCAGTTAATGTCTGATAATGATTTGAGCGAGTTTTATGTATTCCATTCATATAAACTCCTGCTTTGCTTCTTATTTGGAGAAACTGAACAAGCGCAGAATCACGCTGTTGAGTGCCGTCGCTATTTCATTGCTGCTCAGGGGCTAGTATACGAACCTACGTTTTATTTCTATGATTCTTTGACTGCTTTAGCAATTTTAAATTTGCAATTAGCAGAAGCATCAGAAATATTTCAACGGGTAGAGCAAAACCAAATTCAGCTACAACACTGGGCGCACTATGCTCCCATGAATTATCAACATAAGGTCGATTTGGTGGAAGCAGAAAAATGTCGAATTTTAGGCAAGAATTATGAAGCAGCGGATTATTACGATCGCGCCATTTCTCTTGCTAAAGCCAATGAATATATTCAAGAAGAAGCCCTAGCCAATGAACTCGCCGCTAGATTTTACCTTGATTGGGGCAGAGGGCGCATCGCTCAAGACTATATGATTGAAGCCTATTATGGCTATGCCCGTTGGGGTGCAAAAGCCAAGATTGCTGACTTAGAACAACGCTACCCACAACTCTTGGCTTCTATCTTCCAACAAACTCGCACTACCCTCTCGGTTAACGAAACTGTCTTCCCATTGGGATCGGTTACTTCTACCAGTTCTTCTACCAACATCTCCCATTCCCTTGATTTAGCTACAATTCTCAAAGCTTCTCAAACTATCTCCACCGAAATTGAACTCGAAAAACTACTTTCATCGTTGCTTTCCATCATCATCGAAAATGCGGGAGCAGATAAGTGTATCTTGATGCTCTGGCGAGAAGATCGTCTGCTGATTAAAGGGTTAATAACTGTCGATTCCGAGCCAGTTATATTGCAACGTATTCCCATTGAGGATAGTCAAGAGATCCCCCTAAAACTGATTTACAAAGTCAAAAATGAGCAGCAAACGACTGTGCTACTTGATGCTAGTACAGATCCAATTTTAGGCAATGACCCGTATATTATCCGTCAGCAGCCCAAGAGTATTTTGTGTAACCCAATTTTGCATCAAGGCAAATTGATAGGTATTTTATATCTAGAAAATAGTTTAATTACAGGGGCGTTTACACGCGATCGCGTTGAACTTCTGAATCTAATTTGCGCTCAAGCTGCTATTTCCTTAGAAAATGCTCGTCTTTATCAAGCAGCACAACAAGCCTTAAACGACCTCAAACAAGCCCAAATTACCATTATTCAAAGTGAAAAAATGTCAGCTTTGGGTAACTTAGTCGCTGGAGTTGCCCACGAAATTAATAACCCGGTTGGCTTTCTGACTGGCAATATTACGCCCGCCTTAGATTATATCAATGATTTGTTTGGTTTGCTCGATTTGTATCAACAAAAATATCCCCAACCAGATGCCGATATTCAAGAGGAAATTAAAACCATTGAGCTTGACTACATCCGGGAAGACTTACCTAAGTTAGTTGAGTCGATGCAGGAAGGCGTAAAGCGAATTCAAGACATTAGCACCAGTTTGCGAACCTTCTCCCGTGCAGATACTAACCATCCGGTGGCTTGCAATATCCACGATGGGATTGATAGTACCATTATGATTCTGAAACATCGCCTGAAAGCTAATGAAAATCGTCCAGAAATCCAAGTGATTAAAGAGTATGGTAATTTACCCCAAATTGAATGTTATGCCGGACAATTAAATCAGGTATTTATGAATTTGTTGAGCAATGCCATTGATGCCCTAGAAGAAGCAAGTCAAGGGCGCAAGTATGCAGAAATTGCCAATCAAATCACTGTCAAAACGGAGCTGTTAGAGGATAAAGAGCGGGCAATTATTCGGATTAAAGATAATGGAATTGGCATGACTGAAGCAGTACGCGCTCAGATTTTTGAGCATTTATTTACCACGAAGGTAGTAGGAAAAGGCACGGGATTAGGATTAGCGATCGCGCGGCAGATTGTTGAAGAAAAACATCAGGGAAAAATTACAGTTGATTCTGTCCCTGGTGAAGGTACTGTGTTTGCGATCGCTATCCCTGTTAAATAATACAATATATTAGGAGGAACCTTAGCCGCTCTCTGTCCCGAACAAGCTGGAAAAATGAATCGAGGTATAGACTACCGGAGCTAATTTTAGATTAAAGGAGTAAAGTATGACAACAAATACCCTAGAACTAGAGAAATTACCTGCGAGAGAAAAGCAGTTTCAATATCGCTTAAGATCGATACTTGTCTTGCTATCCCTGCTAGTTGCAGGATACATGGGCAACTACTTCGCACTTCCCATTATCTTTCATATAGACTGGCTATTTGGCAGTATTTTTGTCATGCTAGTTGTCCGATTATATGGTTTAGGTTGGGGAACCATCGCCGCCATGATTTCCAGCGCCTATACAATCTCGATCTGGAATCATCCCTATGGATTTATTCTCTTCACCCTAGAAGCGGTTGTTGTCGGATGGGGACTCCAACGGCGCAGTAACAATTTATTATTAATCGATGTAGTTTATTGGGCAATCATTGGGTTTCCTCTGCTTTGGTTACTCTATGGCTTTGTCGGTAAAATTCCCTTTCAAAGTGTTTTATTGATTTCGTTCAAAAATCCAATTAACGAAATTTGTAACGCTCTAATTGCCAGTCTAATTCTGACTCATACACCTATTACTAAATGGCTGCGTGTCAAGAATAGCAGAACTCATGCTTTTGAACAAACCCTCCTCAATTTGTTAGTGGCTTTCGTCTTATTGCCAGCAATGTTGCTGACCATTTGGAACTGTCAGGATGCAACTTTAACAGAAGAAAAAAGTGTTTTAGCTAATTTGGAAGATGTTAGACAAAATGTCAGTACAAATCTTCTAAATTGGCATCAGCAAAGCTTGGTTAAACTACAAGCCTTGGCCTCTCGCGAGCAGGAGAGCAATTTGTTGGACGATGCGGGAATGCAGGAACAAATAAAAATTGTTCAAGAAACAATACCAGAGTTTCGCAATCTCTACACTACAGATACAGAGGGAAATATTCTAAATTCAACTGCTGTTCAAAACATTAATCAAAAAGCAGCTAAGCTTGATTCTTTGCCGTTTCAGACTTTATTAACAGCAAAACAGCCGATGCTTTCTGAGGTAGTAATGGTATCCAATTTGCCGACAATTATTCAGACAGTACCGATTCTTCAAAGCAATCGACTTGTGGGGCAGATCTTAGCAGAAATTGATATCAATACTTTAAAAAAAAGGTTGCTTAATAGTCAAACTGCATTAATCAGGTCTGTGAGTTTGTTGGATCGGGAAAATCGAATTGTTGCCAGCACTCGCAGCGAATTGAAGCTAGGAGAAATCTTCGATCGAGATGGGAATGCTGAAATTCGCCAGCTTAATCAGAATACCCACATTTGGATACCGAACCTATCCAAAGCCTCTAAGGTTGTGCGCTGGAGAAAATCATTTTACGTACAAAAGAGTCCTATTGGCGGCAACCTACCCTGGATACTGGCGATCGAAGAAGCTAACGCTTCCCATCTAGTAGCGCTCGATCGAATTTATACCAAAAGCTTCGCTATTTTGATGGTGCTTGCTATCTTATCACCCCTTCTAGCTAAAACTATCAGCAGCAGTCTGGTTAAGCCTTTACTAGAACTTGCCAATCTCACTAGCAATTTGCCAGATAAACTTACAGAACAACAATCCCTGCAAATTCCTGGTAGTCCAATTACTGAAATTAACACCCTCTCCAGTAACTTCCAAGTCATGGCAGGTGCTCTCCAAGATAAATTTCAAGAAATTCAGCAAGTCAATGTGGAGATTCAGCAGGCTAAAGAATTTGCAGATGCGGCAAACAATGCCAAAAGCGAATTTCTTGCTAACATGAGTCACGAATTGCGAACGCCGCTGAATGGCATTCTTGGCTATGCCCAAATCTTGCAGCGCAGCGAACCTCTCAGCGAAAAAGGACACAAAGGCATCGATATTATCTACCAATGCGGCTCTCATTTACTAACCTTAATTAACGATATTTTAGACCTATCCAAAATCGAAGCCCGCAAACTAGATTTGTATCCGGCACCTTTGCACTTACCCTCATTTCTACAAAGTGTTATCGAAATCAATCGCATCCGAGCCGAACAACAAGGAATTACCTTTGATTACCAAGCTAATTCCCAGCTACCTATCGGAGTTTGTGCTGATGAAAAACGTTTGCGTCAGGTTTTGATCAATCTATTGGGTAATGCGATCAAATTCACGGACAAAGGTAGTGTTACTTTTAAAGTTGAACCTATCGGTCAAAAAATTCGCTTTCAAATTGCAGATACCGGAACCGGCATGACTTCAGAGCAAGTCGAAAAAATCTTTCTGCCCTTTGAACAAGTCGGCGATACTAAAAAGCAAGTCGAAGGCACGGGATTGGGATTAGCAATTAGTCATAAAATTGTGGCGCTGATGGGGAGTGAAATCACTGTTCACAGTATTCCTGGTGAAGGTAGCACCTTTTCCTTTGAAGTAGAATTACCTGAAGCTGAAGATTGGGCAAGCACTTCTCGATTAGTTCCAGAAGGGAAGATAGTTAGTTATGCCGGTGAGAAGCGGCGGATATTAGTTATAGACGATCGCTGGGAAAATCGCTCGGTTATAGTCAATCTGTTAGAACCCATCGGCTTTGAAGTCATTGAAGCTGCCAACGGGCTCGAAGGCATCGAACAGGCGCTGAAAACATTACCCGATTTAACTATTACCGACTTAAGTATGCCTATAATGGATGGGTTTGAATTTTTGCGTCAACTCCGTTCCCATCCCCAATTACAGAACCAGATTGCGATCGTCTCTTCTGCCAGCGTATTTGAGATCGATCGCCATAATAGCCTGAAGGCAGGAGGCAATGATTTCTTGCCCAAACCCGTGCAAGCTGAAACTTTGCTCGATCTCCTTCAAAGACACCTGCAATTAGATTGGATTTACGAGACCAATAATAGCGAGAACGAGAATTCTGAGTTAGCAACCAATGAAATTCAGCCGCCGACCCTAGAAATCTTAAACCAACTCTTTGAACTTGCACAAGATGGCGAACTCGACGGTATTATTGAAGTAGCACAACAAATTCAACAGGGTAATACGGCTGCTTTTGCCGGACAACTGATCCGCCTTGCGGATGCTTGCGAAATTAGACAACTGCGGGCATTAATCCAACACTATTTGCCTTGAAACCTTAGATAAACTATGGCTCAGCCTACCCAACCTTTTATCTTGATTGTGGATGATAACACAACCAATCTATCTGTGCTATCTCAAGCCTTGAAAACAGCCCAGTATAAAGTCCGCATGGCGACAGATGGCGAAGATGCTCTGGCACAGGTGGAACGCCACCATCCCGAATTGATCCTGCTAGATATTGAAATGCCGAACATGGATGGCTTTGAAACCTGCCGCCGCCTGCAAGCTAACCCTAATACGCAAGGGATTCCCATCATTTTTATGACATCTCTAGCGGATACCGAAAAGAAAGTCAAAGGCTTATCTTTAGGCGCAGTCGATTACATTACTAAACCATTTGAAGCATCGGAAGTGTTAGCTAGGATCAAAGTTCATTGGCGATTGAAGCAGCTTACTGACTCTTTGGAACGGCAAGTTTCCGAGCGCACCCAAGCTCTGGAACAGGCTCAAGTGCAACTGGTGCAACAGGAGAAACTCTCGGCACTGGGGGAGTTGGTGGCTGGGGTTGCCCACGAAATTAACAATCCTCTCGGTTGCATTGTTGGCAATGTCAATGCTGCCGAAGATTACATTAATGAGTTGTTAGAAATTATCGATCTCTATGCTGAGAAATTTCCCCAGCCTGGTGCAGAAATTGAAGCTAAACTCGAAGAGATCGACTTAGATTATCTTCGCGAAGATTTACCAAAACTGATTGGCGCGATGAAAGATGGAGGGGAGCGCATCACCACTATTAGTAAGAGTCTCCGCATTTTCTCTCGCGCTGATAGCGATGTTAAGCAAGATTTTAATATTCACGATGGCATCGATAGCACGGTGATGATTTTACGCCATCGCCTTAAAGCTAACAATTCTCGTCCTGAAATTAAAGTAATCGCAAAGTATGGCAATCTGCCAGAAATTAAATGTTTTCCGGGTCAACTCAATCAGGTGTTTATAAATTTGTTAGCGAATGCGATCGATGCGATCGATGAAGGCAATCAAGGGCTTACTTATGCCGAGATTCAAGCTCGCAGTAACCATATTATTATCAAAACAGAATTATCACCACAACAACAAGTAGTGATTCGGATTCAAGATAATGGTAAGGGGATGACTGAGGAGGTAAAGAAAAGGATTTTCGATCGCTTATTTACTACTAAAGGAGTTGGGAAAGGCACGGGCTTAGGGCTGGCGATTGCCCATCAAATTATAGTTGATAAGCATCATGGATCGATCGCTGTCAATTCTTCACTAGGAGCAGGAACAGAGTTTGTTATAACGTTACCACTTAAAATGGTATAGCAACCGCCAGGGCGGTTAGGGGCTAGGGGCTAGAGGAAGAGAGGGGGAGAGGGGGAAGATGGGGAAGATGGGGAAGGTAAGTAGGAGGGATTAGCAATTAGCAATTAGCAATTAGCAATTAGCAATTAGCCATTAACAAACAACAAACAACTATTCAATAATATTGACTGATAAACTTGCGAATGTGTTGAGCGATCGCTTCCGGTACTTCCTGCGGCAAATTGCTCCCCCCGCCACTAATAACTTGCATTTCGGCTTTAGGAGCCAGCCCAGCGTAGGATTGGCTCAGGGACAAACTTACTGCCTTATCTTCCGACCCTTGTAAAATCAACATAGGTATCTTTAGCCAACAGGCGCGATCGTCCAATAACTCCCCTTGAATTTCTACCTGTCTGCGATCGAACAAAAGTTTAGCAGCCGCAGGCGACTTAGATAAACCTTGCTTCAGTTGGATCAATCCCTCAAGTTTTTTTTGAAGGCCCAAAATTCTAGCCACAGGAGAGAGCGATCGCAGCACCCCTAAACCAGCAGTCGGCAGCACCCGCAACCACCTCGCCCACAACCAGCGCTGCTTTAAATATCCTACCTTCAACCCCTCTGGTGCCAAAAGTACCAAACCCAAAACTCGATCTGAATACTTCAACGCATAACTCGCCGCAATCCAGCCTCCCAGAGAATGAGCAACTAAATAAAACTGCCGCAGTTTCAAAGTCTCCAAATACTCAGCCAAACACTCAACCTCTAACTCAATCGAATAGTGAATCTTGCGAGCCGCCGGCTCAGACTCACCAAAACCCAGCAAATCGGGTGCAAAACAATGGTAATCGGCACCTAAACGTTCAATCACGGGTAGCCATTGAGCGCTGTCATGCAACGAGCCATGCAAGAATACCACATCAGCACCAGAGCCGATTTCACGCCAGAAGATTTGCCCAACAGAGAGCTTTACGCGGGAATTACGGAGCGATAAATACATCCTTGTTCAATGTTGAGGCGTAAAAAATTTGATAATTGTCATAACAGAGCGAACTCAAACCTCAAAGAAGATTGTACGCCAAAGGGGAATCTTACCCACACCTAAATTGATACACCCGATCTTGCATAGGCCTAGATTCTTATTAACTTCTTTCTAGCTTAAGCCAGAGTCGTCAGAC
>NZ_JAQMUA010000013.1:0-8334 GCF_028330895.1 Kamptonema animale CS-326
GCAATCGCCTAGTCTCCGCGATTGCTTCGCTTCGCTCGCAATGACAGATCGACCTTCGCTCGCAATGACAATAAAGGGGGTAGTAAAGCCGGATTTGGGATCGCTAGAATTGTTGAATAAGTATTAGTATCTTCTCTTTATCTGCAATCTGCTATAATTGCGATCGTCTACATAACAACTAACAACTAACAACTAACAACTAACCAATTAAACAAATAAATTGAGCGGTAAATGTCCGTAAGTACCGTTAATACCTCCAGCTTCAGAAGATTGGCAGGAAACTAATACACCGCGATAACTTCCATTGTAGCCATCAACATAATACGACCCTTTCAAAGTATTAAACTTGATATAAACAGACCCTTCAACTGACGCGACGGCATTAGAGTCAAGCTTTGCCTCATAGCCTAAAGCTTTTAAATAGGTTTCTAGCGCTAAAAATCCCTCTGCTGTTGAATCAGCACAAACTCCTAGCATCTGGTAATCTGACTGATTTGCTAGTAGCAAAATAGCCTGACGGAGTGCGTCTTTTTGTAAATCAGAATCAATAGATTTCATATTCAAGCAAGTGAAATCTTGAATGATTTTTTGCGCTTCTTCAACATTTAAGACAGTAGAGTTTTGATGAGACATAGATTAATTTTTTATTTCACAAAAATGTTTTATAAGAAGAAATAAGACTCAAGACTTATACAACAAACTTTATTGCTGATTTGCAT
Organism: Kamptonema animale CS-326; assembly: GCF_028330895.1. Classification (NCBI taxonomy): domain Bacteria; kingdom Bacillati; phylum Cyanobacteriota; class Cyanophyceae; order Oscillatoriales; family Microcoleaceae; genus Kamptonema; species Kamptonema animale. The sequence continues at coordinate 720 of NZ_JAQMUA010000013.1, forward strand.
ATATTAACATATCGTGTAACCTAGCTATCCAGATCCACGCGATCGCGCTAGAAGAGATAATCACATTTCGCTGAGTTAAGCAAACTCAGCCGAATGCTAAAGCAACTTTTTTTCAAAAGCACGATCGAGGAGTTAATCATGGATCTCACTCAGAAGAATTCACTATTCGCGGAGATTCTCTCCAGCGAGTCAGCAACTATCAATGGTGGACGAGGAACTAACTGTTCGTATTCTTCGAGTTCCTCCTATCCTAAACCGAGTCATGTGCATTATCGTGACACCCTTCGCATCCTATACCCGGATACTGTTGTGGTGAGATACGATTACCGTCGGGGGACGAAAGTAGATAGGTACTACTACCACTAAGAGAACGAATTAAAAAGGTCAAATTAAGAAGGTTCTGCTGTACTTAAAGCGATCGATTCAGCTAATTAGCTTGTAGTTTGTCGCTGGCTTTGACCGTTTGGCAAGGGAGAAATCAGTAGTATTCTGGTATACAGTAAGAGGACAACCGCAATGCGCGATCGCCCCCTCTGTAGTGGGATAACTAGAGCTAAACTTTTGTGTGAGAAATTTTTCCTACAAACTGGATCTTTTTCTAAAGTTTAACGTCTACATCCTTTGAGACCCGATTGCCTAGCGATACATAAGCTGGCATGAGCTGAGCCCGCCCGCAGTGGTGGGCTTATTTCTATTATGATCTGTGACATCAATATTGGGAAACCTGTATTCCACCCTATAAACTGGCACACTCTCTAAAGAATTAAAAATTAAAAATTAAAAATTAAAAATTTAATAATAATATCCGCTCTTTTCCAGCATACAAATTGAAGCGCTCACCGCGCAAAAATCCAATCAGAGTAATGCCAAATTCTTGAGCTAGGGAAACTGCTAAACTGCTAGGGGCGGAAACTGCACAAACTATAGGCACGCCAGCAGCAAGACTTTTCTGCAATATCTCAAAACTAGATCGTCCGCTAACTAAGAGAATGCGATCGCTAAATGGTAATTCCCCATTCAAGAAAGCTGCACCAATTAATTTATCTAAAGCATTGTGACGGCCGATATCTTCGCGCACCGAGAGCAATTGTCCATTAATATCGAATAAAGCAGCCGCGTGGAGTCCTCCGGTACTTGAAAATACTCGCTGAGCTGCTTTTAGTTTATCGGGTAAAGTGTAAATTAAATCTGCTGAAATTTCTGGGCCTGTTGGTATTGCGGGAAAATCCAGTAGGCGTAATGCTTCTAAGTTAGCTTTGCCACAAACTCCACAGGCGCTAGTTGTATAGAAATGTCGCTCTAGCGGTTGTAAATCAGGAATTAAGCCGTCTCTGAGTTCTACATTAACAATATTATATCGCTGTTCTCCGTCTACTTTTGAGTCTAGGCAATAGCTAATCCGGCGGATATCTTCGCGGTTGCTAACAATGCCTTCGCCGTACAAGAAACCTGCGGCGAGTTCAAAGTCATTTCCGGGAGTTCGCATTGTCACCGCTACGGTTTGTTTTGGTGAAACTAAGCGGATCTCTAAAGGTTCTTCAGTAGTTAATTGGTCTAATCGAGGGAGGATTTTACCCTTTTCTACTACCCAGACTGTTGCTTTAGTTTTACTCCCGGTAATTGTTTTCATGTTTGCACGCTAAATTCCTCTGGATCGGTTCCCCAATTCACCCAGCGAATTGCTTCCCTAGCCGATCTTACATCAGGAGGTACGCGCAAAGCGTGAATAAATTTAGTGCTAGGGCAAGTCATTTTTAATAGATAAAGTGGCTCAACATCGGCACAATCTATTTTTAATAGAGTATACTCTTGCCAAGTATCTAATTGTTTAGCTTGTAGTTCTTGAGCAATTCGAGAGTAACCAATTACTTGAATTAGCACTCTCCTCAATTCAGCATTATACTCTTCTAAAAGCCATTTTGCTGGCCACTTGTGAGGGGGAATTCCATATTTTTCAGGTAATGTCACGCCGTGATTGGAGTAGATGCCATTTCCGTCTGCAAACTCAACAGCAAGTTCTCCTTCTGCGTGGAGACGCTCTTCACTGTCAAAGGATATCTTTGTAGGGCGCTCACAGACAATACAAGCGTTTTCAAACGGATAAATCCAAGCACAATTTTTAACGAGATATTGAAATATATTCCATAGCCCTAAATCGCAATTACAATTTAAAACAGAATAGCAAAAATCAAAGACGCAAGCATAGTGAAGCCATTCTCCAGGATCAATAGATATCACAGCTTGTAAACCAGGCTCTCTCAACATTTGCCTTGAAAATTGATTGCTGTGATGATTCCAAAGCTCGCTAGTGCCACTCAGCAAGTATCTATGTGAATTTCTTACAAGTGAATTTGTCAACGGTTGAATAAGATGGATATCTATTTCTCTATCTAGCTTGTAGCCCAGACTGTTTAAGCCACTCTGATAAACTGTTTCTATCACTCGATAAGGGCTATCAGAAAAAAGCACTTTCGGCTCTGGCTGTTTAATCAAAGCATAAGTTTTTCTTACTGCTTCCCTTGCTTTATCGCGGTCAATTCTGTCAGTGGAAAGCGCAATTGCTTTCCACTTTTCATTGTAAACTCTCCACTTTTCACCGTGAAGTGGAAACAGTGCTTCTTTTTCAGGCTGAAGTTTTTTAATCATATTCTGAAGGACTCTCTCAAAGAGCATAGCTTTATTTTTCTCAATAATTCACAACTAAAAAAGTAAAGCTATGCTTTATAAATTACCATTTTGATTATTTTCACAGTTTGGGAGCGATCGCAACACAATATTAAAGACTGCGATCGCACTCGACTTTTCCAGAGTAACTGCAATTAAAGCTTCTTACTCAGGCATCAATTTTTTAACTTTAATCCGCCACATATCGCCAACCTTGCGGCTCATATTCTCGCTGAATTCTTACCATCCAATTACCTTTAGGAATTGAAATAGGATTGTGTTCTTCGTGACTCAACAAAGCTGTCGGCGAAAGCACTCGCAAATAGAGAGTTCCATCTTTTTCATAAAGCTCAGCCTTGCCGTCAATAATGCGGTGAGAATGTCCCGTTACTTCGCCTTCAGCGAGTGTGAGGTGAGGTTTTTTTTGCCCCTCAGTTTCCTGTACTGGCGTTAAAATTACGTCGCCTTGTCGAATAGGTTGCATAGGTTTTTCTCTAAATTTTGCTTTTTTTTCGCGGTAGGAATTGAGATCCGCTCTCTCCAGTCACTTTAATACTACATTGATAATACATGGCTGTCAAGAGCGATCGCTCAAAAATCTCAAAGCCGATAGAAGCTTTGTAGTGTAAGATTTACGCACGCAGAGGCTAGAAACGGGTTTATGAGCCGGAGTCGCGATCGCAATTAAAGCTTTTCTAAGCGGACTATAGCATTATAATCGGGTACACCTTCGCGCGATCGCTTATTTTTATCTAACAACACATTCCCCTCCGGCCAATGCACCTGCAAATTCCCCGGCTTAATATTTGCCAAATAAACTTGACCCTTTAATTCCCCTAATTCATTCTTCAAAATCACCGCTTCACCCTCTTTCAAACCTAATTTTTCAGCATCATAATTACTAATATAAACTGCTGACCTTAATGCACCAGTAATAGCATCTTTCTTTTCTTGAACCATGCTATTAAACTGTTTTCCCCGGCGAGTTGCTACCAGAAAATAACCCTCTGGCAATACCTTTTGAGTCAGAGACAAAGGCGAAAAATGAGCCTTACCATCTGCTGTTGGGAAATTCCAGCCAAAGCACAAATGGGAACCGCCATATTGAAATTGATCTCCCGCTTCCTTCAAATGTTGAATTCCCGCATACTGGGGATTAACTAAAGCAATTTCCTGGCGCATTTCTGCTGTGTCAACAAAACCAATTTTATCCGCTAAATCTGGACGCACACGCCTTGCTAATTCCATAAATACTTCCCATTCGGGACGCGCTTCGCCAATTCTCGATCCAGGAATTTCTGGACTAAAAATCACTCTTCTTTCTGTGCTAGTTTCTGTCACTCCTCCCGGTACTTCATAGCGAGTAGTTGCAGGTAGTAATACCACTGTATCAGCAGGTTCAACTAACATCTGACTCGAACAAATAATATCAAAATGAACCCGCAGCGGTACGCGCTTCAACGCTGCTTCTACATAATCGGGCTCCGGTAACACTTCTAAGAAATTTCCGCCTACAGAAAACAGCACATCTAATTGCTCTTCAGCAGCAGCATTAATCATATCAGAAGCGATTAATCCCTTAGTTGTAGGAACTTCAAAACCCCAAAGTTTACTAAGTTGAACAGCATTCTCAGGATTAATCGGTTTCCCACCCGGAAATACCGTCGCATAACATCCCATTTCAGCGCCACCTTGTACGCCAGAATGTCCCCGAATTGGCATCAAACCACAGCCTTCTCGACCGACAAATCCCTTAGTTAATGCTAGATTAATAATCGAACGGACGTTATCTTCGCCGCACTCGTGCTGAGTAATACCCATACTCCAAACAAATACAGCTTTTTTTGCTTCTCCTACCATTTTGGCGAAGGCATACATTTCATCGCGAGAAGCGCCAGAAATCTGTTCTAATTCTTCCCAGGATTGGCTTTCCACAGAAGCTTGTAATTCTTTAAAGTTGGTAGTATAACGTTCTACAAATGAATTGTCTTGCCAACTATTTTCGATGATATGCTTAATAGTTCCATTCAAAAATGCGATATCTCCTCCCATATTTACCAGGAAGAAATCCTCAGCAAATTTAGTACCAAAAATGGCACTTTCAATAATAGAAGGAACCCAGTAGCGCTCCATTCCCGGTTCTCGATAAGTATTAATCACAAGGATGCGAGTTCCGGCTTTCTTTGCCCAGTGGAGATATTTAACTGTTACTGGTTGATTGTTGGCTACATTAGAACCAATAAAGACTAATAAATCTGTGCCAATCCAGTCTTTATAAGAGCAAGTGGTAGCGGCCGCACCGATGCTAGATTTGAGCGCGGCTGTACTCGGCGAATGGCAAATTCTGGCGGCGTTATCGATGTTATTTGTTCCCATTGCCCGCACTGCTTTTTGAGCGGCATAGTAAGTTTCATTAACTGTGCCGCGACTGGTAATATAAAAACTTAGGCGGTCAGGTGTTGTCGCTTTAATTCGCTCAGCGATTGTATCTAATGCCTCATCCCATGTGATTTTTGTAAACCCTTTATCTCCTTTTTTACGAATCATTGGATAAGGCAAACGACCCAGATCTCGCAATTCCGAACTTTTTTTACCTTGCAGTTGTGATATGTCTTCTAATAAGCGATAATCGAAGGCGGGCATTGTATTCATCCGCAGCAATCGTAAGCGGACATTGCAAACGTGAAGTCCGTCTAAAGTCCAGTCTTTCATGCCCGTAGTTCCCAGGGCACAGCCGTCACAAACACCTTTGTTTAAAACTTCCCAAGCATAGGGTAAATTATCGCGACTCATCCAGGCGGCTCGAAAAACTTCCCAATAATTATTCGGGTATTGTTCGCCAAGTCCAAAGGGTTTCCAGCTTGCCCAGTGTTGAGGATTCCAGATTTTTTTGGGTTGAGGTAGCATAAAATTGGTAATAATTGGTAAGAACTGTTAACTCAATGGCGAACACAAATAAATGTTCAACTTCGTAGTAGTGGCTAAAGCCGATTTCTTCTATAATAAGCGGCTTTAACCACTACTAAAATTTTGGTTTAATTTTGTTACTCTATTATAATCTTTAAATTTTTAATTCCTTGCTCAACAACTACCAGGCGATCGCGCCCATCTGTTTCGCCCGCTTAAGAGCCTTACTCCTGACTCAAAACTTAATACTGTTAAGAAACTTAGCTAAATCTAAAGCTTAATTGCAATATCTTGTTAATTTTAACCGCAGCCGCGATCGGGGTGATACGTTTGATCGCAGTAAATCACCCGATAAAAAACTAGCCAGGATTAAAAATTATGTACGGCAAGCGTTCCGATGAAGATTTGGTCAAAGCTGCTGTCACCGCTGCTTTAGGAGCTGGCGTTGTCACGTCATTTGCAGTAAGTCAAGGTCAACACCCGCTCGTAGCTCTGGGAATTACAGCGTTTGCAGCAGTAGCGGCTGTAATTTGCGATCGCATTGGCTTAATTTAAACTTTCCCACGTCTACTACTTTTTAGCTCCCCGCCCTGATGTTTACCATGCACGACAAACTCCCAAGGGCGGGGAGTTTCACAATTAATTTATTTGATTTTCGACCGTAAGCAAATAAAATATTAGATCGTACCCCCTATGGGCTTTACCCCTCTCGGTGTCAAAAGTTAGGAGCTTACTCCTCAGCCAGTTTTGTAAAGTTCCTTTACAAAAACCGATCTTTTGCATAAAAAGGTAGGGCAAGACATTGACAGATAAGTAGCAGCTCAAAATCTCTGTATTTTTGAGTCAGCAGATATCCACTAGCCAAATTTTTGCAGGAAAAATTTATGGACTCATTTGCTTACCTTGAACTTGCTCTTGTCTCTGAAAGCCCTACGGAGCCGAAATTGCTTGAGGGATTGAATTGGAAAAAGCTATCTAGCCAAACGTACATCCGCTTGTTATCTCTGGCTTTGGTATTATCAGTTTTGAGCATAGCTAGCTCAGCTAATGCTGAACTCAGACCAGGATCTAACGGCGAACAGGTAAGAGCGCTTCAGCAACGATTGCAAGCACAGGGTTACTTCCCGATAGGTACAACCCCAACTACCTACTATCGCAGCATTACTCAAGAGGCTGTGAGGCAATTTCAGCTAGCGAGAGGACTCTCGGCGACTGGCATAGCTGACAATTTGACCCTCTATTACCTGGGTTTGGGGCCCTATCCGACACCCACACAAGGTTACAACCCCTATCCCTCATATCCAATAGGTCAAACTCCAAATACAAGCACAACTATCAGAGCTTGTCAGGGGTTACGTTTTGGAGATAAAAACGTAACTTTCCTTCAACAAAGGTTAAAAGCTCTTGGCTTCTTTTATGGTGCTGTTGATGGTAAATACCGCGAGCGCACTCTTAGTGCAGTCACCCGTTTTCAGCAAGCTAATAACCTCGTACCTACTGGCTGTGCGGACAGTAGTACCCTAGCTGCTATAGATCTGGGGATTAGGGAAATTTCCTATGCCAATCCCCCTATTATTCCTTCCTCAACAATTCCCATCGGACAAGGTTTCACTACCCTTTTCACATTGGGAAGAAATAGTCGTGGCCCTGCGGTTAGAGAACTCCAGACTCAATTGGCACGTCTAGGCATTACTCCCGGCGCTATTGATGGAGTATTTGGAAATGATACTGAATGGGCTGTGAAACGTTTTCAGCAGCAGCGTATGGGAATTTATGCTGATGGTATTGCCACACCTAGCGTACAAATTGCTCTACGGAATATCATTGCTGGAAATGTTCCTATTCCTTATGGAGCTCCTCTCTATATACCTGCTTCTTCTCGTGTTGTATATAGGTAAACCAAGTTGCTAAGTGCAAAAATTGTAGAGTTCAGCGCCCCTGCTCACCCCGAAGATGCGGGGCAATCGCAGGAAGATTGCCCCTATAATAATTACAAATAGACTTACGTAACGCCGCCATCTTGGCGGTAAATTCACCGCCAAGA